>CAYRPR010000217.1:0-4952 GCA_964425945.1 uncultured Verrucomicrobiota bacterium
GTCCCGTGCGCCGTAGCCAGGACCGGCTCGCCGGATTCGTACAAATACCGCTCAAAGCCGGCCCGGATCAGGAAGCGCGGACGCCTCAACGCCGACAACAGATCGCCCATCATGTGTTGTAAGGACGCGCGGCGAAGATCGCCGGCACTCGCGCCGAGCCATCCCCATCGCGCGAGCAACGCGCCGTCATCGGACGGCCGGATGTAAAGCGACGCGGCCGTGCCGCGCTCCTGGCCGTCCCGATCGGTCAGCCGGTACAGCGGAATCCAGCGGTCGCGCGACGAGGCCAGCCCGCCAAGCGACTGGGGACGCGGCACCGGACTGGAGAACCGTACGCCCGCCGTCCGCAAGCGGCGATCCCCCGCCAGGTTTCGCGACTGCACCGCGCGAACGTCATAGTGCTGATCCGAATCCAACATGGCGATGTCCGGTTCCCCCAGCCCCTCGTCCGCCGGGCGAAAATCACGCGCGAAGCGCACGTCCGAAACCCCGAAACGATGCGCGCCCGGCGGCTGTACCGCGAAGCGATTGTCGAGACCCACCGAGATCAGCCGCGCCTTGTCCAGATACAGTCGCGAAGCGCTGGTGTGCGCCGCCGGATGCACGGGCAGAAACGCCTCGCCGCGGATGGCATGCAGTCTCCAGCGGGGCTCCACCGGCAACACGTTGTACCACGCCCGCCCGTCCCTGTCCTCGATACGGATCGTCAACTGCGTGGTGCGGGCGGCGCCCCGCGCATAGAACACCAGCGTGTCTTCGTCCCCCTGGATGGTATCAGGCGGTATATCGCGCGCGGCCAGGCATTCCCAGACCTGCAGGGCGTTCACCTCGACATCCGCGCCCGGCCAGGGCAAACCGGGATCCCGCGCGATGCGCACCCGCCCGCCCACCCGGTCGGCTTCGTTGTTCAAGCTCCAGACCTGCACATCGGATAATCCCGGCACCTTGCGGGCGCCATCGGCCAGTTGCTTCAGCTGATCGGCCGGCGTCAGCCAGGCATTGTTCCGCCGGAGCACCCGCTCACCCAACGGATCACGACCGACGAATAACGCCCGCCCGCCGCGTTCCAGAAAATCGCGCAGACGCTCCCGTTCCGAAAGCGGGAAGACGGCCGGCTCAGGCAGAACCAGAATGCGCTGTTGGGCCAGACACCTGGCGAAAGTCGCTTCCAGCTCGTCGATCCGAACCCACTCCGCCTCGGGCAGAAGCTGTTTAAGCCGCCGCACGGATCGTTCCGTGGCCGGCGACGAGATCACCGGATAGAGCGCCATCACGTCGTCGGCCGGCAACGGAGTAATCCGCGTCAAATCCGGCGGCGCACACGAGAGCCAGCCCGACGAGGCCAGGATCGCCAGCGCGGGCATGAGGTATTTACGAAGGGACATGTTCCAGCAGTTCCCGCGCATGTTTCATCGTTACGCCGGTCAGATCGCGCCCGCCGAGCATGCGGGCGATTTCCTCCACGCGACCATCTGCATCGAGCGTCCGCACACGCGACAGGGTCCGCCCATCCTGCACCTGCTTGGTCACCGCAAAGTGGGCGCGTCCGAAAACCGCCACCTGCGGAAGATGCGTGATGCAGATGACCTGATGATGCCGGGCCACATCGCCCAGCTTCTTCCCCACCGCGCGCCCCATCTCGCCGCCGATGTTGGCGTCGATCTCATCGAAGACCAGCACCGGAATCCGGTCGTGTCGCGCGAGCACCGACTTGACGGCCAGCATCACACGCGAAATCTCGCCGCTCGACGCGATGAGGCGCAGGGGACGCATCGCCTCGCCCACGTTCGGCTCGAATCCGAAATCGACCGCATCCATCCCCGTCGCCCCCGGCTCGGCCGGCTCCATCGGCACGTCAAACCGGCCATCCGGGAATCCCAGCTCCTTCAGCTCCGCCGTAATCGCCCCGGCCAATTGCCCCGCCACCTTCGCCCGTTTCCCGCGCAGGGCCAAACCATGCTTCTGCATCGTGTCGTGGAGGCGGCGCAGTTCCCCGTCCAACTCCGCGAGTCGCTCATCGCGGCTTTGCAGATCGCTCAACCGCGCGCGGGCCTTCTCCAGGTTCGCAAGCACGTCGGGCACGCCCGGGCCGTATTTGCGCTTCATTTTCTGATAGGTCGTCAGGCGTTGATCGAGCCATTCCAGCCGGGATGGATCGGCATCGATCTGCTCCACGCGGCGACTGACCGATACGGCCAGATCTTGTATACGGGCGGAAATTTCATTCAGTTCCGCGTGCCACGGCCCGGCATCGGGCAGCAGCCGTTGCAGGTCCTCCGTGGCGCGGGACGCGGCCGCCACCTGGTCAAACGCCGGCGCCTCCCCCTCCGTCAACGCCTGCATCACCCCGCTCGCCAGCTCCACGATGCGTTGCGCATTGCCGAAAATCCGGTGCTCCTGTTCGACCGCCTGCTCCTCGTCCGCCGACAGGCCGGCCTCTTCCATTTCCTTGATCTTGAAGGACAGGACATCCAGCTCGGCCTCAAGGTTGTCGGCAGGTCCGACCAGTTCTTCCCGGCGTTGACGCGTCCGCAACCATTCGCTGTACAGATCCGCGCACGCCTGACGCTCCTTCTGCAGATGGCCGAACGCGTCGAGGATGTCCAATTGCGCGGCGCGATCCAGGAGGGATTGATGATCGTGCGGGCCGTGCATATCCACGAGTAGATTGCCCAGCGCGCCCAGCGCCTGGATCGTCACCGCCGAATCGTTGACCCAGGCCTGGCCGGAACCGGACGCCTTGACGATGCGGCGCACGATCAACCGGCCGTCCTCGCAGGGATTCAATCCCTGCGCGTCGAGGTGGGCATGCACCGGATGCCGCGCATCGAGGTGATAGACCGCCTCCGCGCCGCACTGCTCCTCGCCGCTGCGGATCAGCGTCTTGTCGGCCCGTTCGCCGAGCAGCAGACCCAGCGCGCCGATCAGAATGGATTTCCCCGCGCCGGTTTCGCCGGTGATCATGTTGAGTCCCGGCTGGAATTCGATTTCCACCCGGTCCACGAGCGCCAGATTGTTCACGCGCAATTGAGACAACATACGACGCGACATTCCTTCGTGCAGATACCGGTATTCTTAGCAGATGGCGCGTCAAATGACAGGATTAAATCGGCGGGGGGATTGACAAGGATGCCGGTCTCGCCTAGCTTAACTCGCCTGTCTTGGGGCGGAGTAGCTCAGCCCGGTAGAGCAGAGGACTCATAAGCCTTTGGTCGGGGGTTCAAATCCCTCCTCCGCCATTTTCCCCATGCGGGGCAGTCGGTGCGCCCAAGCCCCTCATCATTTCTTCCCATTGTTGTTGGAGTACGGTCCCAGCAACGTCTCGTTATATTCCATCGCCGCCCGGATCAGATCCCGCACGTAGCGCCGGTTGATATCCTTCACGCAACCGTACGAGAGATGCCGCATGCCCTTGCCCGTTCCCTGGAGTTTGCCCCGCGCATCCTCCAGACGCGACCCGTTGAAGAAGTGCAGGTTGATGTGATCGCGGTACGTGACGATGTTGCAGATATTCCCCTTGTAAGTGTAGGTGGGCCACCCCCACTTGCGAACGCGTTCCAGCTTGCGGGATACGCCGGAGATGACTCTATGCAACTCGTCGATCACTTTCTGCAGATCGGAGGATGGCTGTCTCGAATAAGGCACGATCGATCACTCCTTGTGATGGTCCGATCTTATATCACTTTTTGATTCCACGTCCACAAGAACAGGTCGCGAACACACAATCCGGATTTCACAAAAACGCTAAACTGAAAACCGTCAGGGTTCCCCTATGCCCTGTTAATGGGGAACCCGATTGCATCCTGTCGTCGCCCGTGACATGATGCATTCTGGTGATTTGTGGACATCAACCACACAGGAGCACAGCATGAATTCATTCAATCCGTGGGTAATGGCCTGCCAACAGCTTGATCTTGTAGCCGACCGGATCAAACTGGACGCGAACATCCTCAAGAAACTTCGCCAATGCAAGCGCTCGCTGATCGTCTCCGTGCCCATCCGCATGGATGATGGGTCCGTTCAGGTCTTTGAGGGCTACCGTGTTCAGCACAATCTCGACCGCGGTCCGGCCAAAGGCGGTATTCGCTACCACCCCGACGTCACGCTGGATGAGGTCAAGGCGCTGGCGATGTGGATGACCTGGAAATGCGCCGTGGTCGGCATCCCGTACGGCGGCGCCAAAGGCGGCGTGGTCTGTGATCCGACGACCATGTCACTGCACGAAATTGAGAAACTGACGCGTCGATTCACATCCGAGATTTCCATCATCATCGGTCCGGAAAAGGATATCCCGGCGCCCGACGTGAATACCAATCCCCAGGTCATGTCCTGGATCATGGACACCTACTCGATGAACGTCGGCTACTCCGCGCCCGGCGTAGTCACGGGCAAACCCATCGACATCGGCGGGAGCGAAGGCCGATTGACCGCCACCGGGTGCGGCGCAATGATCGTCATTCGCGAGGCGTTGAAGCACCGCGGCATCGACCCGGCGAAATGCACGGTAGCCGTACAGGGTTTCGGCAACGTCGGCAGCGCGGCCGCGCAGTTCCTGCACGAAATCGGGTGTCGTGTGGTCGGTATATCGGATGTGCATGGTGGAATCTTCAATTCGAAGGGCATCGATATAACCGGCCTGATCGCCCATCTCGGCCGGCACGGAAAGGACGCGCTGGAATCCTTCAAGGGCGGCGATGTCGTGCTCGGCGCGGCGGAAGCCAACAAACATCTCTTCGACATGGACGTCGACATCCTCGCGCCCTGCGCGCTGGAAAATCAGATTACGGCCGAGAACGCGCACCGGATCAAGGCGCGCATCGTCGCCGAGGGCGCCAACGGCCCCACCACGCCGGAAGCGGACCGTATCCTGTATGACAAAGGCGTCTGGGTATTGCCGGACATTCTGACGAACGCGGGCGGCGTGACGGTCTCCTACTTCGAATGGGTGCAGG
>CAYRPR010000218.1:0-4942 GCA_964425945.1 uncultured Verrucomicrobiota bacterium
ATGAGAATGAGTCCATGCAGGTGGAGCAGGTCATTCTCGAGACGGGCGTGGACAGCGTGACGGAACGCGCCGTGCGCATTCGCGAGAAGCTGGCCTTGCACATGGTCGTGATCCATCCGGTGCGCAGCGCCTGTGTGGCGGCGGAGGAGGGCGTGTTTCATCTCGACGGCCCGTTCACGGCGCATCCGAAACTGACCACCGGCGCCGGCGACGTCTTTAACGCCGGATTCTGCAAGGGCCTGTTGAGTGGACTGGCCCCGCGTGAGTGCCTGGGGACCGGAGTCTGTTCTTCCGGATTCTACGTCCGCAACGCCCGGCCTCCTCATCATGCGGATCTTGTGGAGTTCATGCGTCAGTGGACGGCGACGGGTTGCGGTGCCATCTGATGATCGGGGGGTTCATTCAGCGGCATGGGTGGTGGATCGTTCCGGTCATCGTGATCGATGTTCTCCTTGTCCGCTGGTGGCTGTCTCATCGCGTGGAGCCGCTCGACCCATTGGCCGGGATGGAACTGGAATCGCTGGAGGCGATCCAGATCGCTTCGCCGGGACTCGAATACACCTTTCCCACCGATCAGCAGAATCTGCTGGATACGGAATCCATCGAGGTGTACCAGCCGACGGCGTCCGGCCGGGCGGAATCGGCGCTGTACGGATCCGTGCGCACGGCCAGCACCGGCGGCCGTATCCTGCCGTCCTTTCATGAGGGCCTGGACATCGCGGCCATGCGGCGGGACCGGCGTGGACGGCCGTTGGACGAGGTGTACGCCGCCGCGGACGGTCGGATCGCCTATATCAATCGCATAGCGGGCAATTCCACCTACGGCATATACGTTGTGCTGACCCATGACGATCCGGTCGGCGAGATCTTCACGCTGTACGCGCATCTGGCAAAGGTGGAATCCCATTGGCGCGCGGGCCAGTCGATCAACCGGGGCGATGTGCTTGGCGTTATGGGGAACACGGCCTCGTCCGGCATCCCGATGGTGAGGGCCCATCTGCATTTCGAGATCGGCATGATCAACAACCGGCGCTTCGATCGCTGGTATCGGGGACAGAAGCTGATTCCTGACCATGGAAACTATCACGGACATAACCTGACCGGGATCGATCCGTCCGTCGTGTTCCGGCGCCATGAAGAAAGTCTGCACTTCAACATGCGGGAGTATCTGCGCGGCCTGCCGCCGGCGTTTACCTTGCTGTTCCGGGCCGGTCGCCCGCTTGATTATTTTGCGCGGTACCCGGCGTTGTGGGCTGACGGGCCGTTTGAGGGCGAGGGCATCGTCATGACCGTGTCCGAGGGCGGCGTGCCCTTGAGCGGGCGGAACGCCCGGCCGGAGGAGTTGGAGGCGTTGGGCCGACATAAGACCGCTGTCCTGCGAGTGGACGAGGAGATCTTGGGCCGAAATGGATTGCGCCTGATCGTGCGCCGCCAGAACGAATGGCAACTGGGGCGGAACGGGGAACGGTGGCTGGAGATTCTGACGTATTAGTGTTCAGGTTTCAGTGTTCAGGGAAGAGAGGGAATTTCCAATCATTGGAAGGAATTCGACCCCTGATTTCCAGTCATTGGAAGTTTTTTCCTCCCTGAAACCTGAAACCCGAAACCTGAACACTCAAAACCGGTAATTCACGCCCACGCGGATCAGGCCGTGTTCGTAATCGAAAGCGGTTTGGGTCTCGGTCGTATCCTGGCGGAACTCCAGCGCGCCGGGGCCGCGACCGGAGCGGGTCTCGGTGCGGCGAATCGTCAGGTCTGTGTCCAGATAGACCCGGCGATATTCTGCAAACATTTCCCATTTCTCGGTGAGCAATACTTCGAATCCGATGGCCGCGTGATAGGCGAAGGTGTTGTCCAGGTCCACGCCGACGTTAAGGCCCGTGACGCCCGGCGGCAGCGCGCCGGGATTCTGCGCGACGGAGCGGCGCGCGTCGCCGGAATCGGTCTTCATGAAATAATAGCCCAACCCGCCGCCCGCATACACGTTCAGCCGCTTCCAGCGCTGGTTCAGGCGGCCGCTTACCGCGAGGGCGTAGATCTGGAGATCGAATTCATCCAGAAAGGGCGGTTCGATCGCGCCGAGATCGTCGAGCTTGTCGGTTTGGCGCGTGATCGATGCTTCCATCGACAGCCAGTCCTGAAACGCGTAGGCCACCTGCCAGCCGAAACCGGCCTGTTCGTCGCGGACGTCGCCGCCGCTCGTATGCGCGTAGTGCGGTCCGTCCTTCAGGCGCGGTCCGGTTTTGTTCAACGTCACTTGCGCGGGCGCCTCAACCAGCAGGCCGCACAGGATGCCCAGGGTCATGATGATTTGTTTCATGGATTATTTCCTCTGGCTTCCTTATACCGGCTTTGACCCGGCCGGCGCAATGCTGATATGATGCCGTGACAAGGAGTCTGAATATGATCAAGCACATTGTCATCTGGAAGTTGAAGGACGAGGCGCTCGGCAAAACCCGGGAGGAAAACGCCCGGGAGTTGAAATCCCGTCTCGAAGCCCTGAAAGACCGCATCCCGCAACTGCGCGCGATCGAGGTCGGCCTGAACGTCAAACCGTCGGATGCCGCGGGCGATGCGGTGTTGTATTCCGAGTTTGACAGCCTGGACGATCTGGCGGCGTACGCGGACCATCCGGCGCACCAGGAGGTGCTGGAGTTTGTGCGATCCATCGTATCGACCCGCACCGTGGTGGATTACGAGGCGTGAGAGACCTTTTCGCCATTTTGATTGCGATCAATCTATGCGCGCTGGCCGGTTCGGTTCAGGCCTATGATCCGGCGGACTACGAGGAGTGGGGCGGCATGAGCTTTGCCGCCTACGTCGATCCGGACGGCGATGTGTACGGAGGCGGATTCGAGTCAGGTGTCTGGCTGAAAGGGACGCCGGTATTCGGGGAAATCTCCGCGACGCTGTTCAAGAACCGCTTGCAACGCGCCACGTACTACGGCATTGGATTCACCCTGCGCCTGATGCCACACACCGAGGTGGCGCCGTTTGTCGGGGCGGGCGGCAGTTACAACCGCATCGCGTCGGAGGATCGGAGAGACGCCTTGGATCCCGAGCGGGAAGCGGACCGCTATTATTGGGCCGGGCACGCCGAAGGCGGCGTCCGGTTCTGGTTCGGGCGAGACCGTCATTTCATCGAGGCGTTGTATCGTCAGGTCTGGACTGAGACGCGCGGCGATTTCGATTACGGACTGATCGGCATTGAATACGGACGGCTGTTCTGAAGCCGGTTATCAATTCATGCCGCCGAGCGCCCCGCTCAGCGCGGCGGCGATGACGGCGAAATAGACGACCAGCATGATCGCCATGCCGACGAGCATGATGATGTAACAGATCCCGGTCACCATCACGTACGTGTTCAACTTGGTGAAGAACGGCGCGAGGGTCGCGTCCACTCTTTCGATATCCAGCAAGGCCGTGCGGGCTCCCAGCAGGGCGATGCCCGCGATAATCATCAGCACGCCCCACAGAATGCCTACACAGGACAGGGCGTTGACGGCGCCCATCACGATCGTGCAGATGCCGATGAAATTCATCCAGCCGAGCAATCCGTTGGGCAGGAGGACAGCATCCCGGGGTGGGACGGACGGATTAAACTCCGGGCATTTATGGATGGGCGCCCAGTCCGCCATGCCTTCCTTCCAGACCATATCCGTGGAGTGCAGTTCGCCTCGACTCAGCATGCCGCAGAGATCCTCCTCGCTCACCGGCCCCATGCGCTCGCCCCGATCCTTTGAGTAGTACCATTGTTCGCTCATACTGATTCTCCAGCCATTCTTGTCTCAACTGAACACCGAACACTGAACACTATTTCATCGCCGCCAACACATCATACGGATAAATCGAACTCGTATGCCCGTCGCTCCAGGACACGGCCACGGCATAATTGCCCATCGGTTGGATGCCGGTCGGATAGATGTCGTCGCTTACGCTTTCCGGCTTGAGCAGTTGGCGGCCGGACATTTCCTCCACGCAATGAGCGCACCGGCATCGACGGCGCAGATCAGCCGGATGAATCTCCTGTTCCTCGCCCGAGGGCCAGGTCACCACGATGCCGCG
Source organism: uncultured Verrucomicrobiota bacterium (assembly GCA_964425945.1). Lineage (GTDB taxonomy): Bacteria > Verrucomicrobiota > Kiritimatiellia > SLAD01 > SLAD01 > CAYRPR01. Next base: position 4,066 of record CAYRPR010000218.1, read on the forward strand.
CCCGATAATGAACGAGACCTTCGGGGGCAGGGCGGCGCCATGGCGGATTTTCGCGATCTCCATCACCGCCGCGTCCGCGATCGCGCTGAACATCCTGGCCGCCGGGCCGTCGGGCTGTTCGAGCACAAGCGGCGTACCCTCGTCGCTTAGTCGCGATAATTCCGGGATGAGCGGGAGTTCGAACGAGTTCTGGATGCCGAACTGATTGACCAGCCGCTCGCGCACCCCGCGTCCGAACAGGTAATGCCGCTTGCCGCATCCGTCACATTCAAAATAGGCCATGTTTTCGACCACGGAAATGGTCGGGACCTTCAGCTTCTGGAACATCTGGATGCCTTTGACCACGTCCACGAAGCTCAATTCCTGCGGCGTGGTGACGATGATCGCCGCCGTAATGGGGATCAGTTGCGTCAGGGTCAATTGCACGTCGCCCGTGCCGGGCGGCAGATCCATGACGAGATAATCCAGTTCGCCCCATTCCGTGCCGGTCAGCAGTTGGTTGATCACCTGCGTGACCATCGGGCCGCGCATGATCGCCGCGCCGCCGGCCGAGGGCACATAGCCGAAGGACATCAGTTTGACGCCGTGATGTTCGAGCGGCTGGATCAATTCGTTGCGGCTGTACAGATCGGTATCCTGCGGCCGGACGATGGTCGGGAGGCTGGGTCCGTACACGTCCGCGTCGAACAGGCCGACCTTCGCGCCGGACCGCGCGATGGTGTAGGCCAGATTGACGGCGACCGTGGACTTGCCGACGCCGCCCTTGCAACTGGACACCGCAACAATGTTGGCCACCTGTTGAAGACTCGGTGCGCGCACCTGCAACGGATTATGCCGCGCTTGCGCCGTCATCTTGACATCCACCGACTTGACCCAG
>CAYRPR010000219.1:0-339 GCA_964425945.1 uncultured Verrucomicrobiota bacterium
TGGCGACGACGGTGCCCTGCCGCGACATCGGCGGCATGACGGCGTGCACGCGCGAGCCGTCGGGCAATCGCGCGTCCAGCCGCGGATTCCGGTCGTCAAAGACGCGACCCATGCTCCGCGCCACGTTCTTGACCGCCGCCTGCAGGGCCCGCTCGCTCTGAAAGGTTTCCGCGCAACGAATTAACTGCCCTTTTTTCTCGATGTAAATGTCCCGGGGCCCGTTGATCAGCACTTCGTTTACATTCTCGTCTTCAAGATAGGAACGGATCGGATGCAGGAACAAGTACACGTATTCGGTCTTGGACAGGATTTCCTTCGCGGCATCCGTTTCCGGCGGCG
>CAYRPR010000219.1:349-4939 GCA_964425945.1 uncultured Verrucomicrobiota bacterium
GTTCTTCGCCTCGATCGCGCCCAGCGTAACCAGCACGATCCGCACGCCGTCGACGGTCAGCTCATCGCCCGGTTGCAGCGGCTGTTCCGCAGTCGCCGGCTGTCCGTTACAGGACAGCGCGGCTTGTCCGGACCCCACCAGCAGTCTGGCGCCCTGCTCATTCGTCACGATCTCGAAGCGGGTATCCGTCAATTCCGAGATGACAAGGTCCGCCCCCTTCTCCGCCGAAACCCGGATCGCCGATTTCGCATACCGGTATCGCCGGTCTCTCCCCTTATCGCGGGATACACTCAATTCAATCATGGGATACTTCCTCCGCTTCCGTGTCGGCCCATACCAGTTGTTGTCCGGTTCGAATGGCCGTCTCCGCGATCCAGCCGATGCGCGATTCCAGCACGGCGACGGCCCCGGACACCTTGCGCGTGGCCCGCCACGGCACCAGCGCCGGCTCCACATGCACCACCCGGTTCTCCCGGTCCACAAACACCGCGTCGATCGGGTACGACATGAAACACGTATGGATCCTGTCGCACGGGGTGATGCACAGGCACGTCCCCCGGCCGATGGTCCGCCCGATCAACCCGCGCAACCGCGTCCAGGCGGTATCGCACAGGATCACGCGCTCGGCCAGCACCCGTTGTGTCTCCCGGCATATAATCTTCATGATCGATTCCATCGGCGTTTCAGTCCCGCACCGTCATGATCAGGGCGTCCGTACCCGATCCGCGCCGGTCGGGCGACAGCGATACCAGGCGCACCTGATCGTCCCGGGCCCAGACGATGACATCGCCCGCGTTGGGATAGTCCGACAGGTCCATCCGGCGCGACCAACCGTCCCCGGCGAATTCGCCGGCGATGCGTCGCTTCGCGTCCACGACATCGCCCTGGAAACGCACGATCTGCAGGTCCGGTTCCGGACAATCGCGGCAATCCTCGCCGAGCGTCCACCGGGTCTCGCCGCCGTTCAGCGTCGCCTCCCGCATCCCGGTCCCGAGGGAGGCCAGATACCGCTTGAGGTCGGGCGTCTCCGCCCAGAGCACGCGGATCGTGGATACGCCGCGCGCGCCGGGCTCCACGGCCAGGCGCGCGGACCGGCCGCCGCGCCGGACGGCCAGATGCTGACTGCGAATGCGCTGATATCGCTCCATCCAGTCCTCGAACGGCTCCTCGTGGCTTGGACACATCGGGTCCGCCTCGTTCCGGGTCAGGCCGAATTGTTCATCCGTCACATCCTCCCAGAGCCCCGCCATGAAATAGGTCGCGTAGTAGTTGATGATTTCCCAGGGTTCGGACCGCGTCTGCCATATTTCCTCCCGCACGAGCGTCCGGTTCATCCGGTACTGCTGGGATCGCACGCTGGAGATCGGCGCGTAGCGCGGGACGGCGTAGGCCGGATCGGTAACCGTCGAGACGGCGAGGTTCGCCCGCCCCGGCGCGCGCACGGTTTCAGTCGCCGCGGAATCCGCCGGCCGCGCGGGCGCGAAGAGCGTCGCGCCGAACGCGCCGATGTGGATGGAGACGTAGCCCAGCGCCAGGACAGCCAACGCGGCCGCCGCCAGGCGGCCGCATCGTTGAACGATTTGTACGGCGACAGGCTTCATAGGGGACTCAATTGACTCACGACGGAGCCCACAAGATCGAACAAGCCGTCGAACAGATCGCCCGGACACGGCCAGGTGTTGCCCACGCGATCCCAGGAACAACTCGCATCCACAAAGCCGATTTTGCGCCCCAGCGCCGCGTCGTCCAGCGGATCGCCCATGACGGCATCCTGTTGTCCGACCAGCGGCAGGCGCACCCGGAACAACACGAGAACGCCCGGAAGCGAGTCCGGATCCGCGCCCGGATCAAACGGGTCATGTCCGTACCGGGCCTCGTAGGTAACGACCTGCGATATACCGGTATCCGCCGGTCCTTCGGCATTCTCAAACTGCGGCGCGCCGGCCTGAAACAGGTCGGGATCGTTGAAGAAGACCTCGTTGACGTGCGCGCGGATGCCGGCGGAGTCCGGCGCCGAGTAATGCATCGCGTCGAGCCATGCCGCGTGACGCGCGGCCAGGATCACGTCCGTGCGTTTCGTGATCATGAACAGCATGATGCCGACCACGAGCAGGACGAGCGAGAGCAGGCACATCGAGATCGCGCCCCCGACCAGGGCCTGGGCGCGGTCGTCCTTCAACAACCCGTATGTGCGCTCAATGTTTGACACCCATCGCCTCCATGCTTCGACGGAACAAATGGACCGGAACCAGATGCGCCGTGGCCGACGCCTTCGGCTCGCCCGTGAAGTGTATCACCGTGCCGTCCGCCTGGGCGGACGCCAGCGCCAGTTGCGCCGATACGGCGAAGCCCGGCATCTCGTTGGCGGGCGACAGGTAGCGCCACAGGGGTCCGACCACCGGGCTGATCGTCCGCCATTGCCCGGCGTCGGCGTCCCAGTATTCGTTGCCGACCACCTGGGCCGGACGGCGCGCCAGTCCGCCGAGACCGCCCGGCTTCCCGGTCGACATGACCATCCAGGTCATGTAACTCGGATAGCCCGCCCAGTACGCGTCTTCCCACCCCAGGTCGTCGTTGCCTTCGACGAAATCCGCGTGATCATCATCCGAACGACCGGCGGGAATGGCGCTGGTCGGAATTTGCGGGTCGGCGGCGTCCTTGCAGGCCTTGGCGGCATCCGCCTCGTTAAGCCACGGAAAGTTTTCGTCGTCCTCGATCTTCAGCAATCCGAGATAATGCGACTGGACCAGTTCATCCGGCGGGGATGTGAATTGATCGATCATGTTTTCATACAACCACGAGTCCATGACGGGAATCGCGTAGAGGGGAACGCCACCCAGCAGGCCGGCCATGTTCGCCATCAGATCGCCCAGCGAGCCCCGCTCCGCCGATCCGGGAGGCGTCAGGGGGATGTGCGACAGATCGATCGGCGCATCCGCGAGCATGACCATGCTGTTCAGCGCGGCGAAGGCGCCGTCGTCGATGTAGTCCTCGAAGGCGTCCACCAGCGGGCTCGCCCCGTTCAGGTGCGCGATATGGCTGGCGGCCACGAACGAGGTCAGCGCCCACTTGCCGGCAATGGCGGCTTGTGTGCTATCAATGGAATACGCGAACTCGTACTGCGCGTTGTCGATCGGCACACACGCCTTGCACATCGGGTACAATATCCCTCGCACCCCGAACGCCGACCACGCGCAGGCCGTACAGATGGCGCCGACATACGGCGCGGAAGAACAGGCCGCGCACGCCTCGTTCACGGCATACACCACATCCTGCAACGGGCAGGCGCAACAGGCGATCGTTTCGGCCAGGTGGAAGACGGAATTGCCCATGTAATGAAAATTGTTCAGGTGCTGCATCAGATTCATGCCGCGCGCCTGCCACGCGGCCGACGCGTGCGCCGCCGCATCCGCTGCGTTCTGCAACCGCATCTTGCTCTGCGTGGCCTGGGCGACGTTCAGGTAGGACACCACCATCACCATCGCGCAGAAGGCCAGCACGGCCGGCAACAACAGCATCGTCCCGCGATCATCGTCTCGCAGGCCGCGGAGCCGGCGGGCTATCGCAATCCTTTTTTCCGTTGCTGTTTTCATGGTCTACCCGTTCATGGACAGGGCGCGGACAAGTAGTCCGCGATGTCGTTCACAGCCGTCGCCGTGTCGTCGATGGCGCCGCTGAGCTGTCCCTGCGCCCCGTTCACCAGATTCCTCGCCTGATTGTTCAATGCCTCGGCCTGCGCCTCCAGGTTGTCGGCCATGGCCTTCGCGTTCTGCGCCTCGTTCCACAACGATTCACAGGCCGCCGCTTGGATCGGATTCACCGGCATCGGGACGCACTCGCTGTCGTACTGCGTCTCTTTCTCCTCCTGGATGTCCCGCCAGTCCTCCGCTTCGTCGGCCTTCTGTTTGGCTTCTTCCGACAGTTCCTTCGCCTGATCCAGCGTTTCCTGCAGGCCGTCCAGCGGGTTGGCCGGGGTTTCCCCGCCGTCGGAGCGCAATTCATCCTCCAGTTCCACGGCGCTTTCGAGACGGATGACGCCGCTCCACGCCTCGTAGCCCACCGCGACGCGCGCCGGCAGGCGGATGGAGGCGGGCATTCCCACCGCCGCTTCGTCGACGGAGCGGTCGAATACGTCTTCCACGCGCGGACCGCGCAGATAGTTCCACAATTCGGTGAAACCGGGCACGTACAGCGGATACTTATAGGTAATATCCACCAGGACCTCCCGGATCTCGTCGTTGAACGCGCGGATCTGCCAGCGGAAACCTTCCGGGGTTTGATCGTCATCGTAAAAGCCCAGCCGGTGATACGCCGTCACCAGGCGCACGCCGTAGGCCGCCGGTCCGCCGGGCGCCGTCTGGAGCCGGGTCGCCGGGTCGAAAAAATCAAAAAGGTTCGGCGCCAAACCGAAATCCGTCTCGGCCTGCGCCACCACGTCGTTGATGTTGTTCAGGACGCTCTGCAACACCATCAGCGCAACCTCACCGGGCGCCGGTTGCGACGCGGGCGCCAGGGCGAGGCTCGCGGCGACTTTGGCGTTTCGCACGGCGTCATCCTCGTCCACCGCGTGGTGCACCGCCAGGGAGCGGG
>CAYRPR010000220.1:0-4931 GCA_964425945.1 uncultured Verrucomicrobiota bacterium
ACTGATTACGCCAGACCCAGATCCATTTGCTGCCTGAATGGAGGGGCAAAGACTCCTACGATGACCCAGGGATTGGGCGCAAAGCCGTGGAATTGCTGTGTGGTGCCGAGGAAGAAGTGCAGGTCGCGCTTGCCGAATTCATCCCTGTATTTAGCCCGCACCTTTTCGACAGCTACCGATTCGTCGTTATCACGGCGCATACAGTTCCAATATAATTGCCCGCACTCCCAATCCAGTATCTGCAACGTGCTCCGTCGTCCCTCCGCATCCTCGAAATGATATGAGAAGTTATACGGCTGTTTGGGAATGATCTTGAACGTTTCCCGCCAGGCGTCTTCCTCGAACAGCTCCTTCTGGAGAGTTTGCGCCCGAATGGCGGCTACCTTGTCCGGGTCCCAAGCCCTGTCATCTTCCTCGCAGATGACATCCAGAATCCTAGCAGGTTTGAAGACGGCGAGCGATATCACATTGCTCTTTGCCCCCTCCAGTAATGGCGCGAGGCGTTCATAGACCGTTGCTCTTTCCAACAGGAGCGAGCGCCGCTCGCGCCATTGATCATGGGTTCCCATATGATCAACAGGTATTAATGACTTTGCATCGGCGGGGCGGAATGATTCGGGACGGGGATCCGACTTGTTTCGAACAAATTCAGCCTCGATCCAATCAAACTTGCTGTATTGTTCGTCCGCTTCCAGTCTGCGAAACGGAACCGGGTATATGCGCATCCATGAGCCATCCCCCCTCACCCCGGCGGTACAGACGGTTTCCCCGTACTTCCTCGACAGCGTCGGGTAGGTCTTGACCGTAATGAGAACCCGCTCTCGGGGCATGGCTTACCTATAGATGCACGGGGATCAATTCAGGGTCCCCGAACCGTTCCAGCGCTTCGGCCACACAATGTCGATGGCATTGGCCAGGCAACGCCTCATAACAGGTCAGCGCCACGCGCTCGCCGCCATCCATAATCCATTTCCTGATGCGCGAAATTGCCTCTTTCTGTTTAGGCAGATTGTTTCGTTTGTAGCGGGCGAACAGGGCGTCATACTTCTCTTGCGAATTCAGCTCACGCCTGTTTTCCGATGGAATCCCGAGTTCGGAGATGTGCTCATAGCGGATTCCCACGTTTTCACAGGCATTCTTTAGGGTGGACCTGGAAAACCCGTACTTGCGGCTTAACGGATTGCGGCGGACATCACACAGAACCGTTACAGAATCCTGTATAAGCTGATTAAGATAGGACTCCAGCGACTTCCCTTCGTATCCGATTGTCACCAAGCCCCGGCCTTTTGCGACAGGCCGCGCCCGTTTGATCGCATCCCGGTCCCTTTTATCCGGCAACACGCGCCCGGTGATGCTGCTGTGGATGGCATAGTACGGGTATCGCCTGTACACGTGTGCGATCAGTTTGTCGCCCTGCCGGGCGTCCAGACGTCGCACAAAACTTCGGGTTCGCTCGCGGAGCTTCGGCATTTCCCTCGCAACAGTCCTCCCCGATGCCGAAAGACGCCAGCGATTATCATCATTTGCCAACAAACCACGTTCCGTCAATCGGCGCTTGTCGGCATAGGAGGTAAATGAAAAACCTCCGTAATGGTAGGGCACGAAATCATAGCTCGGTTCCTCCTCGCACTCCCGCGTGTAAAGGAAAAGAAGCTTCTGATAATCCGTGTTCGCCGACTCACCGCCCAAGGAGTCCAACAACGTCAGCAATAGTCTATGTCGCGAGTACAACATTATGTGGTATTGTACATGTTGACACCTAGATGTACAAGATCACATGCGGACAATCATGCAACGGACACTCTCGCCATTCTTGATCCCTACCTCCCTTCCGAGAGATCCGCGCCACCCGCGGTTCCCCTCATCTCTCGCGCCACATGGGTGGAGGGGATATGACCACTGAGCCGGATTCCGCCGGGCTTAGTAGCGGACGCCGATCCAGCCGCCCGCCGTGAGGTTGAAATCGCTCTTGGTGTTGAGCGGGCCTTCGGTCTCGCGGATCTTGGCGTAGGTGCTTCCGGCCATAACGCCCATGCGGAACGTGCGGCCCATGCCCCATGACACACCGGCCAGCGCGCGACTCATGAGCCCCACATGGTCGGCCGAACTGTAACCGGTCAAAATCTCAAAATCCACCGAGACGGGATTATCCCCCTTGGTGAAGGCCCATTGAACCGTCGGCCCCAGCAATCCGTACGCGCCGGACACGCTCAGAAATTCCTCCTTGTCCCGGAACCGGAAGCGGCCGTCCAGGTATCCCGTCTCGAGAATCAGCCCCACGCGAACTTCGTCGTCAATCAGTCCTATACTTCCGCGGCCGCCATACATGCCCCCTCTCCGTCCGGATCCGCCCCAGAACCACGCGCCGGCGCCCACATCACTCCAATACGCATATTCCTCTTCGCCGGTGATCATCTCGTAGAAGATCACGCCGCCATAGATCAACGCCGCTCCGATCACCACCACCCCCACCAGCACATATAGAATGATCGCCACATCGTCGGTCGCGATGGATCCCGTCCCCTGTCCGTACACGGCCACGCTGATATCCCGACTTCTGTCCGAACTCGTGGGAATACGCGTTTGCGCCGGCGCGATGGAGCCTTCGGGCGGCCAGTGACGGCGATCGATATCGGCCGGCGTAAATGAATCAGGTGGGTCGTCGGCACCTTGGGGCGTATCGACGATAACGACCGCGTGTCTGTCCGCCGAGGCGAGCAACAGTTCATACTCGGCCAGCGACACCTCCACAAAACGGGCGGACGGGAACCGCTCCTTGAGATCATCGAGTCCAACCGGACTCGGCGATGTATCCGCGCGAACAAAGGACATCGGCGGGAGGATAAGCGCGACGGCGAGAATGACGCAGAGCAATCGCATGGCCTATGTAGCATGCACCCTTCCACCCGCCCATTCAATGGCAATCCCCGGAGCGATGGCGCCTCATCCGCGCTTCAGCATCTGGCGCAGTTTTTTCAGCGAGTCGTCTTCGATCTGCTTGATGCGCGCGCGTGTGAGATTCAACATCTGGCCGGTTTCCTCCAGGGTCAGACCTTCAATGAATCGCAGTTGCATGATGTACTTGGCCCGCTCCGGCAATCGCTCCATGTAGGCCCAGATCTCCGCGCGCTCGGTCGCGGCCAGGGCCTGGTCGCCGTCGGCGTCGCTGATAAAATCATACAGGCTGGCCTCCGACTCGCCCATCAGGGCGTCCAGCGAGACGGGCGGAACCGGCAGATTGGTCCACTGCACGACGAACGGTCGGACCTTGTTGACCCGCTCCTCGGGGATACCGGTCATCTTGGCCAGCGTCGCGTTGTCCGGTTCCTCGCGTTCTTCCGCACGGCAGGCGTCCAGGATCTCGCGAATCGCCATCATCTCGCGCGTGGGATGGATGCCGATACTGCCGGAACGCACATGATCGCGGAAATAGTTGCGCAACCGGTTCTGGATGGCGCGCTGGGCATAGGCGTAGAACGGCGTGCCGCGCGTGAAATCGAATTTTCGGATGGCGTTGGAGAGCGCACGCGAACCCTCCTGCAGAAAATCGCCAATCCAGACCTGCCCGATCCAGTAGAACGGCTTTACGCAACTGACCACGAGGCGGCGGTTGGCGATGAACAGTTCCTCCTCGGCCGCTTCCACCTGGGAGATCAGTCGCCTCGCTTCATGGACCGACTTCTGCAAGGACTTGGACGAACTGTACCGGCGCCGCGCCAGCACGCCGATGGTATAGCCGCACCAGTGCATTTCGCGGAACAGCGCCATGATCTGGGAGGGTTCCAGGAGCGGCACGACCCCGCGCTCGACGAGGAACCGGCCGATGGCGTGCAGATTGCCCTCCGTCGGAATGTATTCCCGTGTCTGACGAACCGGGTCGGGCTTGTAGGAGGACTGCTTGAATTCGGGGAGCGCGATGACCGTAAAGGGGATGCTCTCGGCCAGCGTGCGCAACTCCTGCTTGTACTTATCCGCTGTCTTCGGCAATCCCACGATATGTACTCGTCGGTTAGAAGTTGAACAGGATTCCGGCCGCCGCGCGCCCTGTTTACTCCCATACACAATCGCGCGCTACCGATTATACCATACCGGGATCAATCTGCCTTGGATAGCGGGGCGTGTCAACCATCTGTTTGTCTACGAGCAAGCGAAGTGGACGCTCGCATGATGTTTTGCAGAACCGCCTCACGGCGGCCCTACGTGCGCCGCAATTGGATAATGCTTGTAGGGTCGCCGTAAGGCGATTAGATCGCCTTTGTATTGCAACCGCCTGACGGCGGCCCTACGAACGCTGTCACTCAACCCATCAATCGTCCCAGCCCTTACCCATCTCGCCCACGGGATAGGCATCCCAGATTCTCTTCACTTCGTCATGGCCCATGGTCTGCAAGTAGTGGTGGATACTGCTCCACGGCCAGTCAGCGGATTTTCGCACAAGACCATGCTTGACCGGATTGTAATGAATATAGTTGATGGCGGCGTAGTAATGCCTTTCCGACCGGATTACCCGATCGGAAAAGCGAAACCAGACACTTCGCCCTGCCGTTTCGTCTTCGCGATTCCATTGTGTCGCCACCCCGTTATGAAGCCGTCCGATCTTTACCTTTAGTCTGGCAAGATCGACTTTGAGCAATAGGTGATAATGATTCGGCAGGATTACCCAAGCCCGCATGTCCGCATCATCTATGCCGGCAACCAACTGACGGAGTTTGTCTTCCCATTCCCCGAGCCGCGTGGGCGTTGTGAGGATATGCGCGTGATTTCGGCATGCGCTGGTGATCATGTACAGTTTCTTCCCATCGGGATAATGGGGTGGAACGTGCCAAGGAACACCGGTGCGCTTTCTATGATCCAGGATCTCCTGTCGCCGTTCGGGCAGCGGTGGTCCCGTAAAACGGAGCCATTTGGGGGTGGATGATTAGACAGGTTTG
>CAYRPR010000221.1:0-4897 GCA_964425945.1 uncultured Verrucomicrobiota bacterium
CACAGGGCGTGGGGCGGGCGAACTACCGGGCGGAATTATATTGGAGCGTCGCGGAAGGACGGGAATACGATCTGATTTCCGTCGACGGACCGAATTGGAGCGCCTCGTTGACGTCGTCCTGGACGTTGGTCGCGTCCGGCATAACGAACATGCTCGTGGACACCAATGCGATCGCCGGCGGCAATCTGCGCTTCTACCGGGCCGCCCGGATCAATCGATGGACGACCAACCACATTCCGCGCGCCGCCAGCGAGGAAGTGTACGTCGGGCGCATGGTCCGCCTTTATCCGGGTCAGAACTGGGTGGCCATGCCCGGTATTCCCGACACCAATTCCGTGGCGTATGTCCTGCGCCACTACCTCCCCGCCGGATCGGCGCCCGCGGAATCCACGCGGATCAACTGGTATGAACGCCAGGAAAGCGAGCAGGTCGCCCGTCAGATCTGGCTGTCGCAGGGATCGCCGAATGCGTGGATCTACTCCTATCCCGAAGCCATGGCCGGGCAGGATGCGAACCTCGCGGATGTGCCGCTCGAGGACGGATTTGTCATCGAGCTGGCGGGAAGCAGTCCGCCGTTGAATTTCGTGTTTGTCGGACGCTTGCCGACCAACTCGATGGCGCAGACGATTCGCGGCGGTCGGCGATTCAACCTGGTCAACACGCGATACCCGATGCATCTGCACCCGAGTCAGATGAACCTGGTGGAATCGGGCTTCACGGGCGGCACCACGTTCAGGCGATCGGATCGCCTGTGGAAACTCCGGCGCGATACGCAGTCCGTCGAGGAAATCCTGTGGTTCAACACCTCGGACGGAACCTGGAGACGTCGGACCGGCCAGGGCGATCTGCTGGTCCCGGCGGGCTACTTCATGCCCGACGACGCCATCGTTTTGTACACCATCCAATCGGCGTCCGATTGGACGTGGGCGTTGGAGCCGCCGTATCCGCTGCCGACCCGTTTCATCAATCCGTGACGGGCGGCGAGGGCAAGCGCGCGGCGCTGATAGGTACGAGCACATGAGACGACGAGAAACAGGTGAATGGGTTGCGATAACCGCGGTGATGGTCGCGCTGAGCGTCCCGTCGTCCTTCGGCGTGGTCACGACGCCGTTGCAGATCGTGGCCGCCGAGCCGATCCTGAACGAGCACGGCGAGATCCTCGAGGGGCACGCGGGCATGGATCCGTCGCATCGTCCGCTCGTGCAGATTCTCTGGGCTCATGATGGAGTGATTTATCCGCCCGACATCCATGGGAATCCCCACCACAACAACCCCCCGGTGGAGGGCGGAATCCTTTCGATCGGTCATTTGATCTCGCCCGCGCTCGATCGACCGGGCCGCTTCGCGGCGACACTCGCGAATCCCCGGCCCCTGTCCGGCCGGCTCTTCGTGCGCGTGTTCAACGCCCCCACGCTCGCGCAGGCGCGCTACTACGGCGACTCGCAAATCATGACCATAGCGGGGAACGCCCCGCTGTATGCGCATATCAGCGCCACCGATCAGATGCTCGATCCGGATGCGGATGACGTTGCCATCCTGCAGGTGACCGCCGATCCGCAGATCAAGACGTATGGGGAGATCGATTCCGAATGGACCTGGCGGATTACCGCGGGCGTGCTGGCCGATGGCGATGTCATCACGGGCGAGTTGGATCGCATGCCCGGCGAGGCGGCGGGCGTCTACCCGATCCTCCAGGGCACGTTGGCCGCGGGCACGAACTACACGCTGGAATTCGTGGCTTCCGAACTGACGATCGAGCCCGCCGTGCTCGAGCTGGCCGGCTTGACCGCGTCGGACAAGGTGTACGACGGTGATCCGGCGGCGACGCTGGCGGATCCCGGCGCACTCGCGGGTATACGGGCCGGCGATGACGTGCTGCTCGACCGCTCGGCGGGCGCGGCGCAATTCGCCGACCCGTACGTCGGACAGGACAAGCCCGTCACCGTGACCGGACTGGCGCTGAGCGGGGCCGACGCGGCCAACTACGTCATCCCCGACCCCGTCACACAGGCGTCCATTGTGCCGCGCGACCTGACCGTGGACGGACTGCGTGCGGCGAACAAGATGTTCAACGGCTATACGCTCGCGTCGATCCTCGAGTTCGGCGTGCTGGGCGGCGTGCTGGACGGAGACGACGTGGAGCTGGATGTGACCGGGGCGACGGGCCAGTTCGATTCCGCACAACCGGGTCGCAACAAGACGGTGACGGTCAGCGGGCTCGCATTGACCGGCGCGGATGCCGGGCAGTATTCGATCGGGGACCCTACCACGACGGCGACGATTTTCCCGTGGTTGCACGATCTGGCCGATTACCGGCAAGCGGGCGAAGTATGGAGCAAGGACGACGTGAACGCGCTGGCGCATCATCCGATCCGCACCCACGGCAATCCGGGTGTCTCACTGAGCAGTCTACTTCACCATGAAGGGGCGACGGCGGACGGCGGCGCCATGCCGTTGGATCCGGGTACCTTGAACGCGGAGTGGACGGGAACGGATGCGTATGTGGCGGATGGCTGGATACTGAACCGAAGCGCGGCGGCGGAGGCGAAGGACGTGCACCTGCGCATCGAATCCACGGGAGCGCCGGAATCGCGCGTGGAGGATCTGCTGTTCATGGGCGCGCCGGCGATGCTGGATCTGATCCATCAGCCCGATCGATCCCGTGCGCGGCTGAAACAGGTGGTGTCCGTCGGGATGAATCTCGATGGCGAGATCATGGTCATCGATCCCACCGAACCGCCGACGACGGGCGCGATTCGTTTGCAGGATGCGCGGGCCGGCCTGCATGCCGATGCGCGTATCGATCGTGTGTTGTATGCGTTCGGCGCGCCGGCCACGCTGTTGCAGGGATATGCCACAGGCCCGGTGGAAATGCAGTTGGTGGATCCGGGCGACCGGGTGACCGGTTTCGATCCGGAACATCCCGAGGATGCGGAGGGCTTTCTGGGCCGGCGCATGGAGATTCCCGAATCCGGCTACCATATCGAAGGCGTGCCGACGGCGCAGGTGTCCGCGGGCGTTCGAAGTTTCTACGTGTTGAACCCTGTCACGGGCATTTACAGCCTTTGGGCGCTGGGCATGGAGCGGGGATCGTATCAACTGAGTCTGCGCGCCTCAGACGGGGGTGGACAGGGACAGTCCGGTGCGTACGCGGGCCTCATAGAAGCCGGTGACGTGCACGAGTTCCTGCTGGACTATGATTCGGAACGGATACCGGACCCGATACGAATTCTTCGCCCGGTTTCGATCAAGTTTCAGGCTCCGATACAGGGCGACGCAGAGAACGAGGTGCATGGAAAGGGGCCGATACCGGTGCATGTGGTGGCCTGGTGGGGCGGCGAAGCGGCCCACGACGTGACGCCGGAGATACGCCTGGTACGCGGGGATTATCGCGATGATGACCTGTCGGATGAGGAGGAGATAATCCCGGAAACCTCGAATCCGACGACGGAACCGGGCGTGATGCGTCGGGTCGGAGCGGAGAATCGATACCAGTATCTGTTGAAAACGAAGAATCTGGATGGGAATGCCCGCTACACCCTCATCGTCCGAGTGCGCGATGACTACGGCATTGTCCTCGGCGAGGCCCTTGCCGTGCTGATCACGCGGTGAACGGGACTCAGCGCGGGAAGCGCGAAGGGCGGATGCGCGGTTCCTGCGGCGCAACCAGCGCGGGATCCAGCATGCGGGCCTGTTCCAGCGCCTGTTCCGATTCCTGCGTCATGCCGGCCTCTTTCAGGGATTCGCTGTACCAGAGCCAGGCAAACGCATTCTGCGGGATGATCTCGACCGCCTGCCGGAGCTGGTTCATCGCTTCCGGATTTTTCTGCTGGTTCAAGTAGCAGTAGCCCAGATTCATGTGAGCCAATCCCCGGTAGGGCGACTTCTTCGGTAGACACCGCAACGCGGACTGAAGCGAATCGACGGCCTCGTCGAGATGACCCAACCGCGCCTGACTGATGCCATAGTTCAGCCAGGCGGTCGTCATGGTGGGCGCGCCCGCCAACAGCAATTCATAAATGGCCGCCGCTTCCCGGAATCGCCCGCGGCTCTGCAGGATGCTTCCCGCGCCGATCAACCGGGCCGGATTGGGCGCCTTGACGAGCCCACGGCCGATCCGCTCCACATACCGGCGTCGCTCCTGTTCGATCAGGCCGAGACCGACCTGCAACAGTTCCTCCTTCTCGCCGAGCAATCCGGCATATTGCGACGTCGGCTCGATCAGTATGATCGTGCTGCCGTCGAAGTAGATGACATCCCAGCGTCCATTGGCCTGCAGGTGCCGCAACACCTCCGGCGTATGCATCCAGTAGGTGCTGAGGATGATGGCGCCGACATCCCTGCGGTCGAGCAGGTTCTGTTCGACATCGTCAATGAGCAGTCCGCGAGCCAGCTGGTGCAGGAAATCACGGGGATAGAGGCCCGGGCGCTGATCGACAAACACCTGCCGTTCCGGGTAGCGCCAGAGCAGGTAGCCGCCGTCCAGCGGCAGATTGACGGCGCGCTCGGGAAAGTCGGGATGCTCAATCACACGCGCCGCCGCATCCGGATACAGCGAAGTAACGGAGCCGAGTCCGAAAGCGGATGCGCTGCCGACCGACACATGAAACCGGTTGGTCACGACACAGAAGATGGAAACGGCGGCGACGATCACGGCGGCGTATTGCGCCACGACGGCCGGCGTACCGGATGCGGCGTCGCCCGCCGTGCGACCGGCCATCCGCGCCTGCAGAAAACCGCCGAGGGCGGACAGGCTCAGGCAGAAGAAGGGAAAGGCGTACAGTGTGAAGATGTCCACATACGCGATGATCGAGCGCACGACCAGGAAGGCTCCGATGACGGCCATGGCCGTAATCACGATGGGCAGTCGGCGTTTCTGTGTCATCAATCTGCCTGC
>CAYRPR010000222.1:0-4895 GCA_964425945.1 uncultured Verrucomicrobiota bacterium
AACGCTTCACCTTGAGCTAAACCAAGGCTACATCCGCCGCCGCCATACCGATGGAAATGATCGGTCCGGTCAAGTTGACCGGACCCGAGGTTGAAGGTGAGATCAGGGTCCCGCTGGCCACCTATGAAGCACCGCTCTGGCCGTCCACGAACCGCGGCGCGCGCGTATCGGTCCAATCCGGCGGCATCCGGGCCGTAATCGTGGACGACCGCATGACCCGTTCCATCCTGGTGGAAGCGCCGGACGCCGAATCCGCCGTCCGGATGATCGCCGCCCTGCAACAACGCCGGGAGGAACTGGCCGCGATCGTGCTGGAGTCGAGTCGCTTCGCACGTTTCGCCGACATGCACACGCAGATCGTCGGCAACCTGATCTATCTGCGTTTCGAACTGACCACTGCCGACGCCGCCGGACATAACATGGTCACCGCGGCCGCCGACCGATTGAGCCAATGGATCCTGCGCGAGTATCCCGACCTGAACTATGTATCGATATCCGGCAATTACTGCACGGACAAGAAGGTCTCCGCGGTCAACGGCATCCTGGGTCGCGGCAAGTACGTCATCGCCGAACTGACCGTGCCCCGTAAAATCTGTGAGCGATACCTCAAGACCACGCCGGAGAAGATCGTCGACCTGAACCTGAAGAAGAACTGGATCGGTACCGTCCTCGCGGGCGGCGTCCGGACCGCCAATGCCCACTTCGCCAACATGCTCCTGGGCTTTTATCTCGCCACCGGTCAGGATGCGGCAAATATCGTCGAAGGCTCTCAGGGATTTGTGCATGCCGAATGGCGGAACGGCGACCTCTATTTCTCCGTCACCCTGCCGAACATCATTGTAGGCGCCGTCGGCGCGGGCAAGAATCTGGATTTTGTCCGCACGAACCTGGAACATCTGGGTTGCGCGGCGGAACGCGAACCGGGCCGGAACGCCCGGCGCCTGGCCGTGATCGCCGCGGCAACCGTCCTCTGCGGCGAGCTTTCCCTGCTGGCCGCCCAGACCAATCCGGGCGAACTGATGCAGGCCCATATCAAGCTGGAACGGTCATGAGCGATCCCGTCAGCAACAGGAAGATCGAGCATATCCGAATCATCCAGAGTGACGCCGAGGTGGATCGGCGCAAATTTTATTTTGACCGGATTCATCTGAACCACCGGGCCCTGCCGGAACTGAATCTGGCGGATGTGGACCCCTCCGTCCGGTTCATGGGCAAAAGCCTGTCGTTCCCCCTGCTGATCTCGTCCATGACCGGAGGCGAGCATGACCTGATCCGGACGGTAAACCGCAACCTGGCCGTCGCCGCCGAACGCACACAGGTCGCCATGGGCGTCGGATCCCAGCGCGTAATGTTCACCCATCCGCCCGCGCGAAGCAGCTTCGCACTGCGCGACGTAGCGCCTACCGCTCTGCTTTTCTCCAACCTCGGCGCCGTACAACTGAACTACGGATTCACCGTGGAACAGTGCCGCGAAGCCGTGGAGGTATTGGGGGCCGATGCGTTGTACCTGCACCTGAACCCGCTGCAGGAGGCCGTACAGCCGGAAGGCGATACGAACTTCGCAGGTCTGGCCGACCGGATCGCCTCGGTGGCCGTGACGCTGGACAAGCCGGTCGTCCTGAAGGAAGTCGGCGCGGGAATGTCACCGGCCGACGCCGAGTTGGCCATCGCCCGGGGTATTCGGTACGTTGACGTCGCCGGATCCGGCGGCACCTCCTGGAGCCGCATCGAGCATCACCGGCACGGCAACGCCGAACGAGGAAACGTCGGCATGGTGTTTCAGGATTGGGGCATCCCCACGCCGCTGGCCCTCGACCGGCTGGGCCCGTATCGCGACCGGCTTACGCTGATCGCCTCCGGCGGCATTCGCACGGGCATCGACATGGTCAAATCGATGATTCTGGGCGCATCGTTGTGCGGTTTGGCCTCGCCGTTCCTGAAGCCCGCCATGGAATCGGCGGATCGCGTGGTCGAGGTAATAGAACAATTGCGGCGGGAGTTCACCGTGGCCATGTTCCTGTTGGGTATTGCGCGGGCGGAAGAACTGACGGGGAACCGCTCGTTACTGCTGGATTAGAAGTAGAAGCGGCGTCTCGCCGCTTTCTGAACATGATTATGGGAGTGTTACTAGAATGAGCGTGGGACTGGAATCAATCGGGTTTTATACGTCCCATTACTATATCGATCTCAAGACCCTGGCCGAACAGCGAGGCATCGATCCGAACAAGTATTACATCGGCCTGGGCCAGGATAAGATGTCCATTGCGCCGCCGGACGAGGATGTCGTCACGCTCGGCGCCGGCGCGGCCCGGCTGATTCTCGACAACGGCAGGGATCTGCGCGACCGGATCGACACCCTGTTATTCGCGACCGAATCCGGCGTCGATCAATCCAAGGCGGGAGGCGTGTACATTCATCGCCTGCTGGATCTCCCGCATCGGTGCCGCGTCGTGGAGCTCAAACAAGCCTGCTACAGCGGCACGGCAGCGGTGCAATTCGCGTCGGCCCTCGTCGAGCAACGGCCTGATCGACGCGTCCTGATTATTGCGTCCGATATCGCCCGCTACGGTCTCGGCACCCCCGGCGAACCGACGCAGGGCTGTGGCGCCGTGGCCATGATCGTATCCTCCGCGCCGCACCTGCTAACCCTGGATCGCGAATACGGCGTGCACGTGGAAGATGTCATGGATTTCTGGCGGCCGAACTACAGCGACGAGGCCTTCGTGGACGGAAAATTCTCAACCCGGATGTACCTCAGCGTGCTGATGGAGACCTTCCAGCAGTATGTTCAGCAGTCCGGCCGCGCCTGCGTGGATATCGACCGGTTCTGCTATCATCTCCCTTTTACGCGAATGGCCGAGAAAGCCCACATCCGGCTCGCCAAGGCCTGCGGGGTGCCCCATATGACCGCCGATATGCTGGAACGGCAGATCGGTTACTCGATGAACTACAACCGCGTGTCCGGCAACAGCTATGCCGCCTCGCTGTACGTCGGGCTCGCCTCGCTGATGGACACCTGTCCCGACGACCTCGCCGGACAGCGCGTCGGCATGTACAGCTACGGATCGGGTTGTGTCGGCGAATATTTCAGCGGTGTCGCGACAAAGGGATATCGCAACCACCTGCACGCCGCCGAGCACGAGGCCATGCTGAAAAACCGGACCGAACTGTCTTATCCGGAGTACGAGGCCATGTATCAGTACCGGATCCCCGTCGACGGCCTGGAACACGCCATACCGAAACACAAGACGGGTCCCTACCGTCTGGCCGGCGTCAATGGGCATAAACGCATCTACGAAACCGTCCCATGAGCGCGTGTTTCCGGGCACCGGGCAAGCTGATCCTCTCCGGCGAACACGCCGTCGTGCACGGCCGCCCCGCGCTGGTCATGGCGGTGGATCGCCATGCCGAGGCGCAGGCTGTAACGCCGGACGACGGACACCTGCATGTGTCATTGCCGTCCTTCTGCCCCGATTATCGCGTGCCGATGAACCAACTGGCGTCGGTCACGTCGCGGCTGCGCGACAACTATCAGCGCTTTCTCGACAGCCGGATTGAAATCCGGGATGTCATGGAGCAGCCCTTTCAATTGATCGCCTTTGCGTTGGCGTCGCTGCTTGACCGCACCGGCGCGGCGCCGCCGCCGGCCATGCGCATGGATATGACAACCGACATCCCGGTCGGTTGCGGCATGGGCTCGTCCGCCGCCGTCATCCTCGCCGCGCTGGGCGCCATGGCCGCGACCCTGAACGCGACTCTGACAAAGGAAGATTTCTTCCAGCTCGCGTGGGATGCCGAGAAACTTCAGCACGGCAAACCCAGCGGTGTGGATCCATGGATCTGCTGTCATGGCGGATGCGCGCGATTTCAGCAGGGCAGAGCCGAACCCGTGACCACGACCGACACCGCCCTGCACCTGGTTCAGACCGGTGTTCCCGAAGCCACCACGGGCGAATGCGTCATGGAGGTAACACGCCGGTTCAAGGATCATCCGATCTGGGATCGTTTCGAGCAGGTGACCCACGAGGTTGAGGCGGCCTTGACACGAAACGCCCCGGATGCCCTGCGCGCGGCCATTCGAGCCAACCACCGCCTGCTCTGCGAGATCGGCGTGGTGCCGGAGCGCGTGCAACAGTTTATTCGCGATATCGAACGCTCGGGCGGCAGCGCAAAAATCTGCGGCGCGGGCTCCATTCGCGGTGAACACGGCGGTATCGCGTTGATATTTGCGGATGAACCGCCCGTCGATTTATGCCATAAGTACCGCTATACATGGATGACCGTAACGCCGGATGACAGCGGTCTGACGGATGCAGGTTGAGATAAAGGTCATGGCATCGACGATAACAGCCACCGTACCGGGAAATCTCATGATGATGGGCGAGCACGCGGTCCTGCACGGGCGGCGCGCGCTGGTCTGCGCCGTGACGCAGTACATGCGCATCACGCTGACGCCGCGCAATGACCGCCGTATCCGCATCGAATCGGAGCTCGGCCACTTCGAGACCGATCTCGACCACCTGGATATACAGCCGCCATTCCGATTCGTGCTCGTGGCGGTTCAGCACGGTCGCGGGCAACTGCCATCCGGATTTGATCTCGACATTGAATCCGAATTCTCCGACCAGATGGGACTCGGATCCTCAGCGGCCGTGACCGCCGGCACGCTGGCCGTTACGCACGCCTTCGCGAGCGCGCCGCTGGAACCGGATGCGTTGTTCGACCGGTCCCTATCGGTTGTGCGCGAGATCCAAGGCATGGGCTCCGGCGCCGACGTGGCCGCCAGCGTCTTCGGCGGCATCGTCGAGTATCGATCCAGCCCGCGGGAAATCAAGCCGCTGGGCGCAAGGCATCCGATTACCGTCATCTATTCCGGCATCAAAGAACGCACCGTG
>CAYRPR010000223.1:0-4886 GCA_964425945.1 uncultured Verrucomicrobiota bacterium
TCCGATCGTGCTGGAGCGCATTGAGTTTCCCGAGCCGGTCATCGCCATGGCGATCGAACCCAAGACGCAGGGTGATCGGGAGGATTTGGAGAAGGCGTTGTCGGCTCTTTCGGAGGAGGACCCCACGTTCCGCATTTCCACCGATGCCGAAACCGGCCAGACCCTGATCAGCGGGATGGGGGAGTTGCACCTGGAGATCATCAAGGACCGGATGTTCCGCGAGTTCCGGGTCCAGGCCAACGCCGGCCGGCCGATGGTTGCGTACCGCGAGACCGTACAGGCCGACGGGCGCGGCGAGCACGTATTTGAGCGCGAAATCGGCGGCCACGGACAATACGGCCATGTAATAGTTGAAATTTCTCCTCGACAACGCGCCGCCGGAAATCATATCTCATTCACCGTCGCGTCAGACCTCATACCGGACGAGTTTCGTCCGGCGGTGAAAGAAGGCCTGCAAGACGGGCTGGTCACCGGCGTTCTCGGCAACTACCCCATAGTGGATGTTGATGTGCGCGTGGTCGGCGGCGGTTTTCACCCGGTGGATTCCACCGAGGTCGCTTTCCGCACGGCGGCCGTCATGGCCTTGCGGGATGCGGTACGCTCTGCGCAGCCGGTTCTGCTCGAACCGATCATGCAGATGGAGATCATCACGCCGGAAGAGCATCTGGGCGACGTGCTCGGCGATGTCAACGGGCGGCGGGGACAGGTGAAGGAAATTGTCGCGCACGAATCCGCGCAGATTATTCATGCGGAAGTGCCCCTGGCCGAGTTGTTCGGCTATGCGACGGGATTGCGCTCATTGAGCCGCGGACGGGCTAGCTACACCATGCAGCCGTATCAGTTCCAGGCCGTGCCGCCCACGTTGCAGGAAACGATTTTGAATCGGTAAGGTACGGTTTATATGAATGGACAACGCATACGAATTGGTTTGAGGGCCTACGATCATCGCGTGCTCGATGCATCGACGGCTGATATCGTCGAAACGGCGAAACGCACGGGCGCGCGCGTCGCGGGTCCCATTCCGCTGCCGACCAACATGGAGCGGTACACGGTCAATCGCAGCCCGCATGTGGACAAGAAGTCCATGGAGCAATTTGAAATCCGGACCCACAAGCGCCTGCTCGACATCATCGAGCCGACCGCGCGCACCGTGGATGAACTGAAGAAACTGAATCTGCCCGCCGGGGTGGATATTACGATCAAGATTTAGAGGATATGGAGTGATGGAGCCCTGGAGTAATGGAGTGATGGTGAGCACACTACTCCAACACTCCATGACTTCAAATATCCAGGTTAAGCTATGAACGGCATCATTGGAAAAAAAATTGGCATGACCCAGGTCCATGACGACCGGGGGCATCAGGTCGCGGTGACCGTCCTGGAGGCGGGACCCTGTACCGTCGTCCAGCGCAAGAACACCGCGCGCGACGGATACTCGTCGGTCCAGCTCGGATTCGGTGAGCAGAAGGAGCAGCGGTTGAGCCGCGCAATCGCCGGGCATCTCAAGAAGGCCGGCGCCGCGCCGGTGCGCGTGCTGCGGGAGGTTCCTGTGGACGCGGGCGACGAGATCAAGGAAGGCGATGCCGTCAACGTCTCCATGTTTGAGGGGGTCAGTCACGTGGACGTGATCGCCACCTCGAAGGGGCGCGGTTTCCAGGGGGTCATGAAGCGGCATAACTTCGGCGGCGGCCGGGCGACCCACGGTTCGGGCATGCATCGCCGCACCGGCTCGGTGGGCATGAAGGAGGAACCGGCGCGCGTCATCAAGGGGAAGCCGATGCCGGGGCACATGGGGCATGCGCGGGTCACGACGGAGAACCTCCGGGTCGTGCAGGTGCGCGGCGAGGACAACGTATTGCTGGTTGAGGGTTCGGTGCCGGGTCCCAACGGCGGGATCGTGCTGATCCGTAAATCCACGAAGAAATCATCTTGAGTATCATGAGCACATTACCCGTAAAGAACAGCAAGGGCGACCCGGCAGGGGATTACAACCTGCCGGAGGGTCTGCTCGTCACAGGCAAGGGGCAGCAGGCCGTGTATGAAGCCGTCGTGGCGCATCGGGCCGCCCGTCGGGCGGGCACCGCCTCGACCCTGGGCAAGGGACAGGTCGCCGGCAGCGGCACCAAGCCGTGGCGTCAGAAAGGCACCGGCAACGCGCGGGCCGGTTATCGGCAATCGCCGGTGTGGCGCGGCGGCGGCGTGGCGTTGGGGCCGTTACCCCGTTCGCACCGCAAGACCATCACCCGCAAGACGGCCCAACTCGCGTTTCGTCGCGCGTTCTCCGACAAGGTCGCGGCCGGCGAGGTTGTGATCCTGGACGAACTGAAACTCGACGAACCGAAGACCCGCGTGATCGCCGACCTGCTTCGCAAACTCGAGGCCACCCGGGGAGCGCTCATCGTGTTGGATGCGCCGGATCGCGCGATTTCGCTTGCGGTTCGCAATATTCCAAGGGTCAGCGTGACGACCTCGGACAATGTGAGCACCTACGACCTGCTGAGCCATCGATTGGTCGCCATCACCCGCGCGGGGATGGAGAAGTTGACGTCGCGGCTCAAGCCCGCCTCGGAGAAGAAGTCATGAAGGAATCCGCGCGCACGATCAAGTCCATCCTGGTGACCGAGAAGGGCACGCGCCTGACGGAGTCCCACAACCAGTATCTGTTCAAGGTCGATAAACAGGCCAACAAGCTTGAGATCAAGCGCGCCGTCGAGGAGCTGTTCGGCGTCAAGGTCGCGAAGGTCAACACCATGCATCGTCGCGGCAAGCTGAAGCGCGAGCGGACCATGCGCTATGGGCGCACGCCGGGTTGGAAGCGCGCGGTGATCACCCTGCAGGAAGGCCAGTCCATCGATCTCGCGTAAAAGGAATTTGTCGTCATGCCGATACGAAAATACAGACCGAACACGCCGAGCCGACGATTCACGGCGACCCCGACGTTCGAAGAGATAACCCGCTCGACGCCGGAGCGGTCCCTCCTGGCCAAGCGCAAGTCACAGGCCGGCCGGAACAATGCCGGTCGCATTACGGTGCGGCATCGCGGCGGCGGCCACAAGCGCAAGATCCGCATCATTGATTTCAAGCGCGACAAGCACGGCATACCCGCGACGGTCGCGCACATCGAATACGATCCGAATCGGTCCGCGCGCATCGCGCTGTTGCATTACGCGGACGGTGAGAAGCGGTACATCCTCGCGCCGCTGGGCGTGAAGGTCGGCGCGCGTCGCGTGGCGGGCTCGAATATCGAGCC
This sequence comes from uncultured Verrucomicrobiota bacterium, assembly GCA_964425945.1. Classification (GTDB taxonomy): domain Bacteria; phylum Verrucomicrobiota; class Kiritimatiellia; order SLAD01; family SLAD01; genus CAYRPR01. The sequence continues at coordinate 3,251 of CAYRPR010000223.1, forward strand.
GGAAATCGGGAATGCGATGCCGTTGTCCGAGATCCCGCTGGGCATGCCGATCCACAATATTGAATTCAACCCGGGTCGCGGCGCGAAGCTCGTCCGCTCGGCCGGTCAGGAAGCGCAGATCATGTCGCGCGAGGGCGAGTACGCGAATGTGCGTCTGCCGTCCGGCGAGATCCGCAAGGTGCATGTGCGGTGTTACGCGACGGTGGGGCAGGTCGGCAATCTGGAGCACGAAGGCATCGTGCTCGGCAAGGCCGGGAGCGCCCGCTGGCGTGGACGTCGTCCGACCGTGCGCGGCGTGGTGATGAATCCGGTGGACCATCCGATGGGCGGCGGCGAAGGCCGGTCGTCGGGCGGGGGCCATCCGGTATCGCCGTGGGGCAAGCTGGCCAAGGGCAAGAGGACCCGTCACAAACGCAAGACGACGAGCAAATTCATTGTGCAGCGCAGGAGAAAGTAAGGCATGAGTCGTTCGCTCAAGAAGGGGCCCTATGTGGAGCCCAAACTGCTGAAGAAGGTTCTTAAACTGAACGAGATCGGAACCAAGCGCGTGATCAAGACGTGGTCCCGCCGTTCGATGATTGTGCCGGAGTTTGTCGGGCACACCTTCTCCATCCACAATGGCAAGAATTTTATTTCGGTTTTTGTAACGGAAAACATGGTGGGGCATCGTTTGGGCGAGTTTGCGCCGACCCGGACGTTCCGGCGTCATGGTACGGCGACCGACAAGACGGTGGCCCTGAAGTAGTGGTTTACCCGAAGTACGGGTACCCGTGTTCTTTGGAGTTGGTTGATCCGCGTGGATGGGCCCGATGCGGGCGCCGGTCCACGGGGATGACGGAAAAAGTGAATGTTGGGTAAAAGAATGGTTGGCAGAAGGCGAACCAGTTCGTACTATCCTCGCTTCGCTCGCATCCGCGGGTACAACAGGCCGTTGTGACGCTTGAGCGAATCACAACGGGTACTGAACAGACTCCAGTAAACCACGCGCCGGTGGAGTTGTGCCGTGGCGACTCCGCATGCGGCGGGGTCCATACATGACAGGTTGGTTATGGAAGTAACAGCGATAACAAGATTTGCGCGTATTTCGCCGTCGAAGGTGCGGGATCTGGCCCGGGAGATCCAGGGCAAGTCCGTGCCGGAGGCGTTGCGGGTTACCCAGTTCAACAAGCGCAAGGGCGCATTCCTGGTGGGCAAGACGTTGAAGTCGGCGATTGCCAACGCGGAGAACAATGCGGATCTCTCCGCCGAGACGTTGATCGTCAAGCAGGCCGTGATCGAGACCGGGCCGGCGATGCGCCGGTATGTGCCCGCGGCCCGCGGATCGGCCAAGCCGATCAAGAAACGCATGAGTCACATTCGAATTACATTGAGCGAGCGGGCCGGAAAACAGACGCCCGCCCGGGGTTAGAGGAAGGAGCGCCAGCTTGGGACAGAAAGTCAATCCGATCGGGTTACGCGTAAGCGTCAATAAGAATTGGCGCTCGCGCTGGTTTGCCGGGAAGAAGGAGTTCGGCACGCTGCTGCACGAGGATCTGAAGATCCGCGAAGTGATCAAGGAACGCCTGAAAGACGCCGCGATCGCGTCCATCACGATTGAGCGGTACGCCAATCGCGCGCGCGTGACCCTGCATACGGC
>CAYRPR010000224.1:0-4882 GCA_964425945.1 uncultured Verrucomicrobiota bacterium
AAATTAGGATGTCAAATTCTGTAGTTCTTCATATCACCCTCACCAGTGCCAGGCAAGTAAAAATCGCTTTTATGCGCGATCATACTCCAGCATACCCTGAAACACGTGTACGGCCGGTCCGGTCAGGGTGACCCGGTCCGCGCCCGCATCCGTCGACTGGAAGTTAACGATCAGTTCGTCGCCGCTCCGGCTATGCACGCGGACGGGCGCGGTCACAAGCCCCAGCCGTCCGGCGATCAATGCGCCTGCCAGGATGCCCGTGCCGCAGGCCAGCGTTTCCGCTTCCACGCCGCGTTCGTACGTGCGGATCCGGATCGAGTCCGGTCCGGTGACGGAAATGAAGTTCGCGTTGGTCCCGCCCGGCGCGAAATCCGCGTGATGGCGGATCGCCGCGCCCAGCGCCTGCACGTCAACGTTTGCGACTTCGTCAACGATCATCACGACATGCGGCACGCCGCTGTTGACGAAATGGTAGTCGCGCGATGCGCCGTTCAGGCCGAGCCGCTGATTCATCCGCCAATCCTTCGGCGGATACAACTGCAGGGTGACCAGCGGGTCGCCGACCTGGGCGGCAATGACGCCGGCCGCCGTATCGAATCGCATGTCGCGCGGCGCCGCGCCGATCTCCGACGCCAGGCGCGCAATACAGCGGGCTCCGTTCCCGCACATGTCCACCTCGCCGCCGTCCGGATTGAAAAAACGCATCCGGAAATGGGCGTTATCCGACGGCTGGATCAGCAGAACGCCTTCACTGCCCACGCCGGTCCGGCGCGAGCAGATCTGCGTGATCCAGTCCGGATCGTCCTCGGGAAATATCCGCTGACGGTCATCCACGACGATGAAATCATTCGACGCGCCGTGCATTTTGTAAAAAGGAATGTTCATGATAAGGTTTCAGGTTTCAGTGTTCAGGTGTCAGGGGGACTGAAACCCGAAACCTTCTTTCCGTTTGACGTGTTCTGCCCGTTCCCCTAACGTTTCACACCAGTTTCAAGTCCGCACACTATACGGGGAAGGTTATGGATCTGCAAAGTCTATTTGCCGAACGCATCGGCGGCGCCCGGTTCGGGTTGTCGAACGAAATCTACAAGTTCGAGAAGATCAAGCGGGCCAAGGCGGCGGCGCGGCAGGCGCGGCCGGACGTGGAACTGCTGGATTTCGGGGTGGGCGAACCGGACCAGATGGCGCCGGAAGCGATCCGGTCGGCCCTTAAGCGCGCCGTGGACGATCCGAACAACCGCGGGTACGCGGACAACGGCATCCGCGAATTCCAGGTCGCCGCCGCCGAGTACATGAAAAACTTTTTCGGGGTGACCGGTCTGGATCCGGACACGGAGATCAATCACTGCATCGGCGCGAAGCCCGCGCTGGCGCTGTTGCCGTTGTGTTTCATCAATCCGGGCGATGTGCTGCTGACGACCGTGCCGGGGTATCCGGTGCTCGCGACGCACGCGCGCTATCTTGGCGGCGAGGTCGTCAAACTGCCGCTGACGAAGGAGAACGGATTTTTGCCGGACCTGCGCGCGATTCCGACGCAGGTCGCGAACCGGGCGAAGATGATCTATGTGAATTACCCGAACAATCCGACGGGCGCGGCGCCGACGGCGGAATTCTTTGATGAGCTGATCGCGTTCGCGCAGAGGCACAATATCCTGATTATTCAGGATGCCGCCTATGCGACGTTGATCTATAACCGCGATCGTATCTCGATCCTGAACCGGCCGGGGGGCAAGGACACGGCGCTCGAGATCCATTCGATGAGCAAGAGCTATAACATGACCGGCTGGCGTCTCGGCTTTGCGGCCGGATCGCGGAAGGCGGTCCAGGCGTTCGCGGAGGTGAAGGACAACATCGATTCGGGCCAGTTCAAGGCAATTCAGGTCGCCGCTTGTGCGGGGATTGCCGACGTGCGGTTGTCGGAACGCATCCGCGCGCATTACCAGCGCCGGCTGGAGATGCTGACGGCCTGTCTGAAGCGGGTCGGGTTCGACGCCAGTATGCCGGGCGGCACGTTCTTCCAGTATGTGGCGGCGCCCACGGGCGCCGGTTCCGCGCGTTTCCAGACCGCCGAGGACGCGTCCCAATACCTGATCAAGGAATGTTCCGTCTCCACGGTGCCGTGGGACGACGCCGGCGCGTTTCTGCGCTTCTCGGCGACGTTTGAATCCAAGGGCCCGGACGATGACGAGCGCGTCATCCGGGAACTGGAACAGCGGCTGGTGCAGACCGGTCTGACGTTTGATTGATGCCAGGCGCTGAAGCCTGGCGCCCACATGGAGTGGGGTGGCAAGGCCCGACGGCGAAGCGGGTCGGGACGCGACACCGCTTTCTTCCCGCGGTTTAAAGCGGCGTGGCGCTCGCCGACTCGCTTCCCGCCGCACTCCATATCAGGCGAATGAGCCCTATAGTGGAGTGCGGGGCAGAGCGAACCCTCCCGCCTCCGCTCGGAAGCTACGGCGAGGCAAGCCGGGTGAGCCGATTTTGAGATGGGTCCTATGTACCGGCAGGAATTGGCAGCGGGTGGAGTCAGGCGGTTTCGTCGAACAGGCCCGACTCGCGCTCGATGCTTTCCAGTTCCTCGCGCACGGATCCGCCGCGGCTGGACGAGTAGCCGAGGAACAGGATCCCGCCGAAGATGCTCCAGAACAATCCGCCGGCGTACACCATCAGCGACAGGGGAACGGATTTCATCTCATTCACGCCGACGGCGTAGAACAGGTGGGAGAACAGGCCCTCGCGAATGCCCAGCGATCCCGGCGTGATGGGAACGGCGGTCAATACCGTGACAACCGGGAACAGGGTGAAGTAGTCGATCATCGGGCGACCCACACCGAGGCTCCGTCCGAAACAATAGGCCGCCAGCGTCAGGCAGACCAGGTTCGCCAGGGAATATAGAACGGACACGGCCACGACGCGCGGTTGTTTGCGATAGAGATAAAGCGCATTATAGGTCCGCCGCAACAGCGGACCGATCCTCGTCTTCTCCTCAATCCGGCGAAACAGCGCCCAGTGCTCGAACAGATGGCGGCGAAAAAAGACCAGAATGCCCAGCACGGTCCCCGCCAGAAAGATGATCATGAGCAGTCCGGCGCTCTTCGCGTAGGGATGTCCGATGAACAGGCCGATCCGTCCGATCACCATCACGCACCCGAACGCCATGACGACAAACAACCCGATCGCGCGGTCCACCAGCACGGTCGAGGCGGCCTCGGTCCGTTTGTCCGGCGCTTCCCGCACCACATAGTACATACGCACGACATCGCCTCCGCAGGCGCCCGGCATGAACGAATTGAAGAACTGGCCGATAAAGAAGATGCGAAATACGCGGCCATGACCCATCGGCAGACCCATCGAAACCAGAACGCCCTGCCAACGCAGGGATGCGGCGAAGAGGCCGAGAAAGGTCAGCAGGATGCCGGGCATCCACCAGTTCCATTGGGCGAGACTGCCGACGAGGACCTCGACCAGGTCCGGGCCGGTTACGCGCGCCAGCAGGACGGTCAGAATGCCGATGCCCAACGCGGCCCGGACAACGTTCAGCCATCGCGGTCTCGTGCGCGTGTCGGTCATGACGAATGACGTGTTCGCTCCTTCATGTCCGCCACGATATCAGCCAGGGTGCGGCGCATCGGAATCCGCGGCTCCCAGCCTGTCGTTTCGCGGATGCGGCGAATATCCAGCAGGGGCGGATCATCCACGGGACGGTACCGTTCCGGATCGACCTCGATCCGCGGCCGGACACCGCACAGTTCGCAAAGCTGGTCGAGCAGATCGCCGATACGGATCGCGACGCCGGAGGCGACGTTATACCCCTCGCCGGGTCGCCCTTTCTCTATCAGCAGCCGGTAGGCCTCCGCGACGTCGCGCACATCGAGGAAGTCGCGATGGCTGTCCAGATTGCCGACGCGCATCACCCGCTCGCCCTCGCATTGCGACAGGCGGATCAACTGTTCGGCGAACGAGGGCGCGACAAAGCGGCTGGCCTGGCCGGGTCCGGTATGATTCTGGGGGCGCGCGGTCATTACCGGCATGTCGTAGCGCCTGGCGTAGAGCAGGGCGGTTGCATCGGCGGACAGTTTGGAGACGGCGTATAAATTGGACGGATGTCTGGGATCGTCCTCCCGGATCGGAGCGGGGCGCGGCTCCCGCCCGTAGATTTCGGCGGACGTGATGATCAACGCGCGGGTGCGCGGCCTTTCGCGCCGGAGCGCTTCGAGCAGGTTGATCGTGCCGATCACATTCACGTTCATCACGGTGCATGGATCGGTCCAACCCATCGGGACGAACGCGATGCCGGCCAGGTGGATACAGGCGTCGGGTTGCAGGCGACGGAGGACGGGGGCGAGTTCGCCGGCATTCATGAGGTCGCAGGCGACGGTTTCCGCGCCGGTGGCGGGCTTCGCCCCCGGCAGATCGAGCGCGATGGATGCATGTCCGGCGCGGTTAAGCGCCTCGATCAGATGTCGGCCGACAAATCCCGACGCGCCTGTGATCAGGACTCGCATGAATCAGCCCCGGGCCGCCTTCCATCGCTCGATATCGGCATCCACCATCATGCGCACGAGGCCCTGGAAATCGACGTCGGGCGTCCAGCCCAACTCGTTGCGCGCCTTGGTTGAATCGCCGATCAGGTGATCCACTTCCGCGGGGCGCATGAAGCGCGAGTCCTGGACGACGAATTTCCGCCAATCCAGGCCGACATACCCAAACGCCTCGTCGAGGAACGCGCGGACCGAATGACTCTTGCCCGTGGCGATCACGTAGTCCTCGGGTTGTTCCTGCTGGAGCATCATCCACATCGCCCGCACATAGTCGCCGGCGAAGCCCCAGTCGCGTTTGGATTCGATATTGCCGAGACGCAATTCCTTGGAGAGGCCGAGTT
>CAYRPR010000225.1:0-4868 GCA_964425945.1 uncultured Verrucomicrobiota bacterium
GGCCAAGAAGACGCATGCCGACATCCTGCTGGAATTGCCGGATGCGCTGGACCTGTTGACGATCGCGGTGGATGCGGGCCTGGATTTCAATTCCGCGATGAAGCGCCTGATCCAGGGCCGCCGGCCGGGCCGGTTGACGGAGGAACTGGAACGGTATTTCCGGAACGTCGAACTGGGCCGCACGCGCCGCGAGGCGCTGAAGGAGTTCAGTTACCGGCTTCAGCTTGCCGACGTGACGAACTTCACGTCCGCGTTGATCCAGGCCGATAAACTGGGCGCGAGCATTGCGGGCGTGTTGCGTACCCAGTCCGATCTCATGCGCATCCGGCGCACCCAGCGCGCGGAGAAAGCGGCGGCGGAAGCGCCGGTCAAGATGCTGGCCCCGCTGGTGCTGTTCATTTTTCCGTCCGTTTTCCTGGTCATCCTGGGGCCGATCATTATCCAGGCGGTCAGCGATATCATGAAATAACCATGTCGGATGCCGGACACATAGGCGACCAGGGCGTACGTTGCGCGATTCTGAACGGGGATCGCGCGGGCGATGCCATGGAATTAAAGCCGGGCGAGTACCGGATCGGCCGTTCGCGCGCCAACGACGTGCGCATCAACGACCGGCGCGTCGCGCGCGAAAATCATGCGCTGATTCGCGTACAGGGCGAAGTCTGGCTGACGCCGGGCGATGCGGAGCGGGCGGTGCTCCTGAACGGCGAGCCCGTGACCGGCGAGGTATCCCTGCAACAGGGCGACGTCGTCTCGCTGAACGGCGTCGAGATGGCGATCGAGGTGCCGGGCCGCGAATCCGCCGCGACCTCGCCCTCCAAGCGGCGCCATGCGGAACCGACCGGCTCCTTGCCCGATGTCTCGGGCGTTCAAGCCGTGCCCGCAGCGGAGCGTACCGCACCGGCGCAGCGCGCGGCGCCCGCGCCGGCTGAGCCGGCGTACGGCCGGACCATGACGTTTGTCCGTCCCGCGGCGCGCGGAACGTCCGATAGCGGCGGCACCATGCGCGCGCAGGCCAATCCGCCGACCCAGATGATGTCCAACCAGGATTTCAAGAGCATGGATAAACCGCTTTCGGGCGAATCCAAACGCGGGAAGCCGGTTTGGGTCACCCTGCTGGTGGTCGGACTGGTGCTGGGCGCGCTGTTCCTTTTTAGGGGACCGGAAGAGGAAGAGGGATTGCCGGCCTTGAATGCGTCGCATGTTCAGCATGAATTCGGTTTCCGCATGCATTATCCGAACCGGTGGCGCTTCGCGCAGACGGATCGGACCGTCCGGATCGTGGAGAACGCGTCCGATCCCGGCGCGGGCACGGTGATCGAAGCCACGTTCGATCGCCGGCCGGAATACCTCTACCTCGGCCTGCGCGCGGGTTTCGAGCGTCTGATGGCGGAGCATCGCGCCGCCCGCCCGGCATGGCGCGTGGCCCAGCATCGGCCCTTCCGGTGGCCGGGCGGGCTGGCGATCCTGTACGAGTTCGCTGAAGACGATGCCCGCGGCCGCGGCTTCTTCATGCTGAACCATTCCGATCGGATCGTTCTGGAATGCCATACGCCCGTCACGCAGGCGGCCCGCTACAACGATTTCATCAACAACGCGCTGCGCTCCTCCGGATTCACCGCGGGACAGGATGTCGTCGATTACGCGTTGCCCACGACGGAACTGCGCGCGTATGCGTTGTCGAATCCGGCGGATCTGGAGGCGCGCGCCCTGCAACAGTATCGCCGGGCCCAGGAGCTGGTGCGGCGCCGCGACGTGGATCCCTCGAACCTGTATGCCGCCCTGAAATTGTGCGAGGATTCGATTCAGGCCTTGAGTGTGTTGCCGGATCGCGACGCGTCATTCCGCGAGGTTTTTCACCAACTGCGCGACACGTCGAGGCTGCTGAACGACGCGATCCGGGACGCCGAATTCCGGATCCGGTATGAAGAGCGCGCAAACAATCGCCAGCAATTGCGTATCGAGTTACAGCGTTTTCTCCGGTTGTTGCCGGACGAGGAAGATCCGAGGAATCAGCGGGTCCGGGCCCGCTTGAGCGCATTGCGATAAGAGCAAGGAGCACGGTGTGAATGCGGTAGTACAGGTATTCAAGGAGCAGCGGCAGGTCAGCCGGATGATGGTGGGGGGCGACTCGTTTTCCATCGGGCGGGTGCCCGGGCAGGTGGATCTGGTGCTGGACGACCAGGCCGTTTCGTCCCGTCACGCGCGGATCGAAAGGAAGGGGGACCGGTTTGTCTTGTCCGATCTGGGCAGCCGGAACGGCACGCTGGTCAATGGGAAGGAAATCAAGGCCCCGCGCGAACTGACCGCGGCGGACCGGATCGAGATCGGGCCGTACACGCTGGTCTTTCATCTGGATGCCGAAACCCCGGAAGGGGAAATCAACGGCGTTGAGCCGGAGGCCACCGCCCCCGCGGCGAAGGCCGCGGGCGCCGGGGATCTGTCGATGATTCTTACCGTGACGGATGGATTCGGCCGCGGCGAAACATTCCGCGACTGGCCGGGCGAATTCGTGGTCGGCCGCGCCGCGGACTGCAATCTGCCGCTGAAGGACGAAGTGGTGTCCACCCGGCACGCGCGTTTCGTCCGCGCCGGAAACGAATGCATCGTGGAGGATATGAAGAGCGCGAACGGGACGTTCGTCGACGGCGTGCGCGTCGAGCGCGTGCCGTTGAAGCCGGGCCAGAAGATCCGGATCGGCGGAACGACCATCGTGTATCAGGAAGTGAATATCAAGGCGCGGCGCCGTCGCCTGCGGCTCGTGACGCTGGCCGGCGTGCTGATACTGGGCGTACTGGTGGCGCTGGCCGTGATGGCGCCGGAGGATGGGATCACGCCCGCGATCGCGCGCGCGCGGCAACTGGCCTCCGAACAGAAATACGAGCAGGCCATCCATATCCTGGAAAATCTGCCCGCCAATGCCCCGCAGGCCGCGCAGATATCGGAGCTGCTCGCCGGTTACCGCCGCCTGCATGAAGCGCACCAGACGATGAACCGCGCCGAACAGCTGGCCGCCGCGGAGGATTTCGAGGAGGCCCTGCGCCTGTCGCGTCAGGTGCTGGCCTCCAATCCCGGTTTCCAGCGGGCCGCCGTGCTGGGGCAGGTCCTCGAATCCGTGCGCGAGGCCGATACGGCGTTGCGGGTTCAGAACTGGACCGGCGCGTTGACGCACCTGCAACGGGCGCATGAACGGTTCCCGGATTCCGCCATCCTCGCCTCGTACATCGAGCGGGCACGCGCGGAGGCGTCGGCCCAGCGGCAGTACGACCGCGGGCGCGAGGCATGGGGCCGGCTCGAGGCGGAATCGGCGGCCGCCACGCTGTCCGGGATTCCGGAAGGCAGTTTCTATCATGCCGAGTCGCAACGCTTGTTGCGCGATATCGAAGTCTATCGGCGAACGGCCCAGCGGAGAGAGGAGATCCATAAGGCCCTGCAGGCGGCCCACTACGACGATGCGCTGGCCCTGCTGGAACGACGCGACTTCCATGACGCATTCGCCGCGGAGTTCGCGCGCGAACGGACCCGCGTGGCGCGGATCAAGTCGCTCTGGGACCAGGTGGACCAGGGCGAGCCGCGGCTGGCGCGGATGTCGCTGGCGGACATGGACGCGTATCTCGCCGCCTGTGAGGACTATTTGAAGCTGGAAACGTCGGAGACCTTCTACGGGGTTCAGCGGGCGAAGGCGCTGTCCGATCAGGCGCGTCGCCGCATCGGCGATGAACTGGCCGGCGGATTGGAAGCCGCCCGAAAGCTCGTGGCCCGCAATAACATCCGCGGCGCCGTGGATAAGGTGTCGGAATTGGAGCCTTATGTGAAGCATCGTGACGACCTGCGCCCCGCGCTCAGCGGCATACGCGAGGAATGGACGCGCCAATGCCAGGACGCATACCGCCGCGGCCTGCAACTGGAAGAAGCGCGGCGGCACGAGGAGGCTCGTGAAGCCTTCAACGAAGTCCTGCGCATTTCCCAGCCGGGCGATGACTACTATGACCGCGCCTCCCAGCGCTTGCGGAGACTGCCGTGAAGCAACGCATTCAACGGGCGATCCGGGACCTGCGCGCGGATGATCGCGGGCAGGCCGTGACCGAGAGCACCATCCTGATGCTGTTCGAGGCCGCGCTCGCCCTGTTCCTGCTGTCTCTGGCCAATCCGATGTATGAGGCGTTGCGGATCTATTATGAGTGGTTCAATTTCCTGTATCAGTGGCCGATCCCATGAATGATGCATTGTCCATCAGCCGATACGTGGTCCTGTTGGCCCTGCTGGCCGTGGCGGTGTACTGGGAGATCCGGGAGAAGCGCATTCCCAATATCGTGACCGGCGCGGGTTTCGTGCTTGGATTTCTGTTCGCCTATCTGATGGGCTCGCCGATGCTGTGGTCCAGCTTCCTCGGATTTGTCATCGGGTTCGGCTTCCTGTTGATTGTGTATCTCTTTGGCGGCATCGGCGGCGGCGACGTCAAGTTCATGGGCGCCGTCGGCGCGCTGGTCGGTTACCCGTTGATCCTGCCCGTGCTGTTCCTGTCCACGGTGATCGGGGGCGTCATGGGCGTCGCCGTATTCTGCTGGACCTGGCGCGCGGCGCCCGCCGAAGGCGGGGCCACGCAGGCCAAGCCCACGATTCCCTACGGCGTGGCCATCGTACTGGGCACGTTGGCGACCTTGGCGGTGAGCGTATGAGCACGAAGCGAAAGGCGCGCGGGACCTGGCGCACGATCCGTTTTCGCGACGACGATCGCGCGCAGGCCCTCGTCGAAACCGTACTCGTGGCCCCGCTGATCCTCTTCGCCTTCTTCGCCATCGTTCAATTGTTGTTGGTGGGTTTTACCTACCAGGCTGTGAAGAAGGCCGCCTTCATGTCGGCCCGCT
>CAYRPR010000226.1:0-4864 GCA_964425945.1 uncultured Verrucomicrobiota bacterium
TGCGGGCCGATGGCGCAGGAGTGGATACAAACGAATTCATCGAGCTGATTGCTCCCGCCGGGCTGAACCTGGAAGACTACTACATCATCCACTACAACGGCGCGGACAATGATGACGGAGGACTCTGGACTTTTACGCTCCCGGCGTTCGTCGTCCCGAACGATGGCATCACGGACACCAACGGCCAAGCGCTGGGCTTCGTCGTCATCAGCCAGAACGCTTCCTATGTTCCAAATACCGACTTTCTCCTGCCGGGGGCCCTTCAAAATGGGCCGGATGGGCTGATCCTTTATGATCCGCAGGGGAACATCCTGGACGCCATCGCATGGGAGGGCGCAGGCGATATGACGACGGATGATCCGGGAACGGTCAGTACCAACGTTTCCCCAACGGCGCCCAATTATCTGCATGTCCTCCCCGACGACTTTAGCGATGATCGCAGTGTGCAGGCACCCAACAATGTCATCGGAAACACCGGGGACTGGACACGTACGTCCGCCACGCCCGGCGCGCTGAACGGGAACCAGGCCTCCGGCTCGCTCCTGCTCGGCGACAAGGATACCGACGGGGACGGCGTCTTCGACTACGAGGACAACTGCCCCGATGTCTGGAACCCGATCCAGACCGATACCGACGGCGACGGCATCGGCGACGCCTGCGACCCGGACATCGACGGCGACGGCGTCCTCAACGATGAGGATAACTGCCCGTACGATTACAATCCGGACCAGACCGATACCGACGGCGACGGCGTCGGCGACGCCTGTGATCCCGACATCGACGGCGACGGCATCGAGAACGAAGAGGACAATTGCCCGTACCACTACAATCCCGGACAGGAAGATGCGGACGGCGACGGCATCGGCGACGTTTGCGATCCCGATATCGACGGCGACGGCATTGCGAACGAGTCGGACAACTGCCCTTACACCTTCAATCCGGATCAGACCGATACCGACAGCGACGGCATCGGCGACGCCTGCGATCCCGATATCGATGGCGACGGCATTCCCAACCAATTGGATAATTGCCCCTACACGTATAATCCGGGCCAGGAAGATTCCAACGGCGATGGGATCGGTAACGCCTGTTCCGCCGACAGCGATGGCGACGGCATACCCGACAGCGTGGACAACTGTCCGAATGTCCACAATCCCGGCCAGGAAGACGCCGACCGGGACGGTATCGGCGACGCCTGCGATCCGTGCGTCGGCATAGCCGCCCAAACCAACCTGGTGTCGGAGACGTTCTCCAGCGGCTCCCTGCCGTCCGGCTGGTCGGTCAGCAGCGCCAACTCGGCCGCGTGGCGCTTCGACAACCCCGGGTTCCGGCCGAACTACACCGGCGGTAGCGGCGGCATGGCCATCGCCGACAGCGATGTGTACCGGAACTCGCTGATGAACTCGCAACTCCGCACACCGATCCTGGACCTCGGTCTGGCGATGGAAGCCGAACTGGAATTCAAGACCGACTTCGATTACCGGGCCAACGATTGGGTCGAGGTCTGCGATGTCGACGTCTCCACCAACGGCGCGGCCGGTCCCTGGATCAATCTCTGGCGAAAGACCGGCGCGGATTACCGCGGACCCGCCACGGAAATCCTCTCCCTGACCGGCATCGCCACCGGCAGCACCAATGTCATGATCCGATTCCGCTATTACAACGCCCGGCGCGACTGGTTCTGGGAGGTGGATGACGTCATCGTGCGGGCGTTTATCTGCGATCCCAACTACGACAGCGACGGCGACGGGATACGCGACATCGACGACAACTGTCCCCACGTGTTCAACCCCGATCAGGATGACCTCGACGGGGACGGCATCGGCGACGCCTGCGATCCGGATATCGACGGCGACGGCATGCCCAATGACTGGGAAACGCTCTATAGTCTGAACCCGTACGATCCGAGCGATGCCCATGTGGATATCGACGGGGACGGCATGACCAATCTGGAGGAGTACCTGGCGGACACACATCCGCGCGAATACGACAGCGCGATCCGACTGGATGGGAAGGAATCCGCCCCCTCGGTGGCGCGCGTATCGTTTCAGTCCAGCGCGCAGCGACAGTATCAGATCATCTACAAGGACGCCCCGCTCAACTCTACGAACCAGTGGATGTATCACGGCTATCCGTTCTGGGGCGATTCCGATATCATGTCCATTGACGATATCGACTTCACTACGGAATCCGTCACCTCCCGCTTCTACCGCCTCCTCGTCCTCCCGCCCTGATCACCGTCCGTAAAAGTCATTGATACACCGGGCCGCCCCGGATAATCTGTGCGCGATGAAGGGGGACAACGGCACGACACGCCTGGCGATGGGGCCATGGTCCGTCACACTCTCCGATGAGACCATGCACCTCACCCGCGCCCAGACCGCCCGCCTGGAACAACTGCTCGCGTCCTACCGCTCGATCGTCCTGCCGCAATACCGCGCCGAGTACGGCGATAACTGGTGCAGCCGCATCTGCGACGGGCCGTCGCTGGTCGTGCGCATCGACATGCAGCCCATGGCCGGCGAGGCTATCGGCCTGTACGAAATCGAGGCCAACCCGTGCCTGCTCGGCACGATCCCCCGCGTGGGCATCGATATCGCCCCGCCGGTCATCGATGCTTTTCGCATCATGGGCGTTGATACCATCCAGTCCTTCGTCGCCCCGTCCCGCCTGGCCCAGAAGGCCGATCACGAAGCGTTCCTCGAACAGCTTGAACGGGAGGGGATTACCGTCCGCCGCCGCCAACCTCCGGACGCATCGCCCGCCCTGCCCGTATGGCCGCGCGCCGGCGAAGAGGATATCGATCTCATCCGCCCCATCCTGCCTGGCTGCCTGATCCAGCCCCGCGACGGCGGCGGACAAAAGGAATACCTTCTCGCGCTCGGACAGGCCCGACGACTGTGCACATGGCCCCGCGTGGACGCGATATTCGACGATTACCCGTCCGGTTTCGTGATCAAACCATTCCGCAGTTGGGGCACAAAGAACATGCACGTCTGGTCGCCGGAGAAACCCTGGAAGCCGATGGGTTGGACGCGGACCCGCATGAAGGAGCAACTGCGCGGTCTGCGCGCGGCGGGGTCCGACCGCGACTATCTGGTCCAGCCGTTCTACCCCCCTGAACATCGGGGCGGACGGCGGGCCCGCATCTGGCGCATCTACGCTGTGCTGGGAGAAAACGGGTACCGGGTAATCGGCGGCTTCTGGAACGAACGTCGGTCGCTCCGCGTGCACGGCGCCAGCGACGCCTGTCTGGGGGCCATCCTCGCCCATGGGACGGAATCCACATGATCGCCTATCTCACCGAATGCCTGCGCCAATGTCGTCTGTCCGCCCTGCCGCCCGACCGCTTGCGTCAGTGGCAGGAACAGCGATTGCGGGCTATCGTGCGCCACGCCTACGAGCGGGTCCCTCTGTATCGCGACCTTTACGACCGCGCCGGCATCCGCCCCGGGGATATCCGCCGCATCGACGACCTGCCCCGCCTGCCCATCGTAGACAAGCTGTCGTACCGCCGCGCGCCGCCGGAGTCGCGCCAGGCCGCCGGACTCCCGCAACGTGGTTTGCACCAGGCCCGTACGTCGGGAACACAGGGCATCCCCTTGCGCATCGTGCTCGATGCTTTGTTCTATGCGCAACGCAACGCGGTCATTCTGCGCGCGAAGGCCGGACTGGGCCTCTATCCGTGGAACCGGACTCTGTACGTCGGTCCCTACCGCGAACAACGCATCAAGTGGTACCGTCAGATTTTCTACAAGATCTGTCACCTGCACAACGCCGCCGGGATGCTACGCATGCATCGCCCGCATATCCTGGCCGGTTTCGTCACCCCCTTGTCCGTGCTGGCGCGCGACATCGAGACCGGACGGATTCCCGCGCCCGACTGCAAGGCCCTGCTGGTGTGGGGCGAAGTGCTGAGCGACGCCTCGCGCGACTACCTGCAGAAGCGGTATCGCGCCCCGGTTTATCAGGTGTACGCATGCCACGAATTCGGATTCATGGCCATCTCCTGCCGCGCGCATCCCGGCATCCTGCACCTCGTCAATCCCGGACTTCTGATCGAAGCGCAGGTGGACGGGCGCCCGGCCGCGCCGCACGAGTTCGGCGAGCTGGTTGTGACATCGCTCCATTCGCACGCCCAACCCTTCATCCGATATCGACTCGGCGATCTCGTTCGTATCGAGCCCGGCCCCTGCGCGTGCGGGCGGCCGGGACCCGTCATCCGCGAAATTGCCGGACGCCAGGACGACATTCTGCACGACCGGCAGGGTCGCCCCATCACCAACTGGCTGATCCACTGGGGCTCGTTCCTGTACCGCGAGAACGATGTCGTCATCCAGTACCGCATCACCGAGCGGGCGCTCGGTTCCTATCGTATCGAGCTGGTCACCGAAAGCGAACCGGACGAGAAACTGCGCGACGGCGTCATCGCCCTGTTTCACAAGTTGTTTGACGCCGTGGAAGTCGACGTGATCTTCACGGACCGGATCGAGCCCGACGCGAACGGAAAACTCCGCCGCGTCATCTCGCATGTCTCGAAGACCGCCGGCGCCGAACAGATCCTGCACGAAGCGTGACCGCGTGGCGGGTGAAGGGTGTCGAGTGATACGTGTCGAGTGCAACCGTTTCATACCATTTCCCCTCTCTTCCCTCCGTGCCCTCCGCGTCCTCTGCGGTTAACATAATTCGCGTCCATCCGCCCCCAACCCTGCTTATGACACAATTCCCACTTTACGCACCCGTTCGCCCGGTATAGAGTGTGGCAAGCATCAGGAACGGTTCCGCGGCAACGCGGGATCTGCCAACCGGGGGACGGGACAACCCCACGGTGGTTTCGGTGGAGCGGGAGCTGCACCGGATGCGC
>CAYRPR010000227.1:0-413 GCA_964425945.1 uncultured Verrucomicrobiota bacterium
ATTGTTTTCACCCATGGGCGTAACCGTGATTTGCGGTTTCGGTGTCAGGGGTTCCTCTGTGCCGGTGTCGTGTGTCATGATTTCCTTTGTATGGGGCGGGCTTTCAGCCCTCTATATTTTTCTCTACTGCATCGTCATCCCGGGGCGTTGCCCCGGGTTGGTATGTTTCGGGCCTTCGGCCCTGAGCGCCAACGGCGCGCCCCATATCCGCCTGGGGCAACGTCCCGGGACCGGGATCCATCCCAAGCAATCAGGGCTGAAAGCCCGCTTCATCATTGCCATCCTGTATCCCGGGCCGTTGACTCCAGAACGCCTCAAAGTTCGGCGCGGAGCCGCCGCCGCCGGAACTCCGCGTGCGGGCATAGTCAGTCAACGCGCAAAACCGGCTGTAATCCGGAATGGTGAAATCGTTG
>CAYRPR010000227.1:423-4849 GCA_964425945.1 uncultured Verrucomicrobiota bacterium
TTGTGGCCGACGCGCTCGATATAGCGCTGATCGAAGAGCCGGGCGAGGATCGGGTCGACACGTTCGCTCGCGATGGACAGATTCGCGGCGATCTCCTGTTCAGTTTCCCGGATGGATCGAACGATGCGCGCTCCGTCCCCGCGGGCCACGCCGTACGCGTAGAGCAGGCGTAACTGGTTGAGCACATGATACGAACAGTCCTCGGAGGTGAGGGGATGGATCTGGGCGGTTGCGGATCGCAGCCGGTTCACGATTGCTCCCACCGTAGCGCCCATCCAGGGCGGGAGTTTCGCCATGCCCTGTTTGATGAGGTCCGCCGTGATCACCACGCATTCGGTTTCCACCCGGGCGCGCACGGACGCGGAGCGCGGGGCGTCGGAGATGATGGCCATTTCGCCTACGGTATCGCCCGGCCCGAGCGTGACGACGGGGACTTCCCGGCCGCGGATGGTTTTCAGCACCTCGACCTGTCCGCGCAGAATCAGGTACGCGTCCCGGCCGTGCTCGCCTTCGCGGATCAGGTAGTCGCCGGCCTTGAATCGGGCTTCCCGCGACGTGGTGTGTCCCTCGAGCAGGGCGTCGATATCCCGGCTCAGATCCTCGACACACGCATACCGGTCTTCCGGGTGGACGGCCATGGCCTTCATGATGATGCGGTTCAGTTCCGCCGGAATCAGCCGTTCGGGTGCGCGTTCCGCCGGCGGATCGAACGCGCCCAGTATGGCGTTATCGATGACTTCCTGCAGCGTGGCGCCGGTGTAGGGCGGATACAACGTGGCCAGGGCATAGAGCGTGGAACCGAGCAGAAAGATATCCGTGCGGCGGTTGATACGACCGATTTCGCCACCGGCCTGTTCGGGGGCCATGTAACTCGGGGTGCCCTTGACCATGCCATCCGTGGTTTTGTGGGAGGCGGCATTCGACATGGCGGCGATCAGGTCGCGATCCGCGCCGAGCTGGCCGGAATCCTGATCGGATTCGAATCGCGCCAGCCCCCAGTCAACGAGCATCACCTCGCCGTAGCGGGCGACCATGACGTTGTCCGGCTTGATGTCGCGATGGATGATGCCCTTGGAATGAGCGAAGGCCACCGCGTCGCAGACCTTGCGATAGATGGTCAGCAGGGTGAAGAGCGAGTAGCGCGATTCGGCGTCGGTATCGCGCGCGCGCAGTTTCAGGATGATGCCGCCCAGGGTTTCGCCCTCGATGTACTTCATCGAATAGTAAATCTTCGTGCGGTCCACCACGCCGAGGTCATGTACGGGAATGATGTTGGGATGTTCGAGCCGGCCGGTAATGCGGGCCTCCTCAATGAAGCGCTTGAGGTAGTGGGGTTTGCCCATCATTTCCGGTGACAGGACCTTGAGCACGGTGACGCGCGTGAGCCCCTGATCGAATACCTTGTGGACGGTGTCCATGCCGCCCTGGCCGATCTGCGCATCCATGCGGTACTTATCGCCGGTCATGCCGTGGCGGAGGAGATCCTTGCAGGCGGTCTTGGCGTCCATCGGCGCGGAATCATTGTCGGCCCGCGTGACGCCGGGATCCATCGCCCGGGTTTCATCGTGACTGGCTTGCTTCCGCTTGAAAATCACCCATCCCCCTTTGCGTCCCCGACACATCCGTCGGGCAGCCCAATATGGGCGGCATGATGATGGGCGCGACGCCGGCCTGTCAATATCGGGCAAAGAGAGCGGATCGAGATGTTTTAATTGACAAAATTGACGTATATTTACGGTAAGGGACGGAGAATTAATGGTGGGACGGCGCGGTAAGGGACGGAGAATTAATGGCGATCAGGTAAAATGCTGAAAAAGCGCAAACAAAGTACTGTACAGCACTGTGGGGAGAGGGTATGTATGAATCAGGTAAAGCGTTTTAGTAAAACCTGGTAAACTCAAATTTGAATGGAGCGAGCGATGTTGAAGCGTTATCTGAGTCGAGTGGCTGTCTGGGCGGCCTGTGTCTGGATCGTGTCGTCGGTCGCTGTACTGGCGCAGGCGTACCTGGCCGTCAACGGCGCCAATCATGATTACCTGACCCTTACCTATTATATCAACGAGCCCACTGATTCGGAGACGATCTACATCGAGTTCTGGCCCAATGCGGCGAATGTCGAGCAGGCGCAGATCTGGGGCAACCTGAATCGCCGCGATCTCGCGACGCTGGACGATCAGGATGCGGCCGGCGTGCCGGGGCCGGCGCCGGAGTCGGGCAACTACTTCGTCGGATTTCCGCTCACGCACGCCGGCGGCGGCAAGTGGACGGCGGAACTGCCCGTGAACAAGACCGGCGCCTATCGGTTGACGGCCCGTTACAAAGTGTCGGGCAATGCGAACTGGCAGTGGGTCGGCGGCCGTGATACGGCGGTCATGGTCTCGCCGAAGAAGGCGCGCGATGTCGTGCTGTACGAACTCCAGGTCAACGTGATCAATGCGACGGGCGACGACTTCAACTCCCGCAGTACCTTTGAGGACCTGATGAATCCCTCGAAGCCGGCCAACCTCGACTACTTCGAGCAGCTCGGTGTCAATACGCTGTGGATCCAGCCGATCCATCCGATTGGAAGTCACTACTGCATCACGGTGGACGGTCCCGGGAGTCCCTACTCGATCCAGAACATGTGGGAGGTGGCCCCGCATCACAGCCAGGGCAATACGCGCGAATCGTCCATGGCGGCCTTCACGAACTTTGCCGCCGCGGCGAAAGCCAAGAACATCGACTTCTTCTTCGACATCATTTTCAACCACACCTCGTGGGACGCGGAAATCGGCCGCGATCCGGACGATCCGACTCAGCCGGCGTCGAATCCGACGGCCAAGATCAAGGACATCCTGCCGCAATGGTATTCCCGCTACAATTCCACCTGGCTTCCCTGCGGAGAAGATCAGTACAACCAAGATGATTTTCAGTACTGGCTGCCGGCGGAGCATGCCAACCAGATCGGGCCGGCCCCGGCCGAACGGAACGATTTCGGCAAGTGGGCGGACGTGGCGGACCTGTTCTGGGGCACCTATCCCGCGCTCTTCAACCCCCACACGGATACCGATGCCTACTGGGATGTGAGCCAGTCCGGCGCGGACGTGAAGCGCATGGTCGAATACTTCGCGTACTTTGGCCGGTACTGGATTGAAAAATCCGGAGGCACGCTCGGCGGATTCCGGTGCGATTACGCGCAGGGCATCCCGCCGCAGGCCTGGGAATACATCGTCAACAAGACCCGCCAGCTCAAATGGGATTTCATCTTCATGGCCGAGTCGCTGGACGGCGGCAATGTATCCAAGCGCGCGGGACGCCATATGGACATCATCAACCAGAACTGGGTCTGGCAGGTGCTCGGCGGCGGCGGCAACACGACGGGCCTCCGCGGCGTGATCGATGACAACAAGTCCACCTATGGTTATGCCGGCATCATGCGCGGACTGATCAATCACGACCAGAACGCGCCGGACGATGTCTGGTACAGCTTCTCCCGCTACGCCGTCGGCGCGGTCGTGGACGGCGCGCCGCAGATGTACCAGGGGCAGGAGCTCGGCTACCGGAACGGCTACGGATTCTCGCAATTCCGCGAGCAGTACGACCGCCTGATCCCGCACATCTTCAAATGGCACAACATTCAGCCTCTGTGGAACAACCGGATCGGCATTCTCGAGGACGCCTACCGGCGGGTGAACCGCGGGCGTCAGTTGAGTCTGGTCACGCGCCTGCACGACCAATGGTATCTGAACCAGATGAATGACGCGCCCCATCAGGAGGTCTTCTCGGTCCTGAAGTACGAGAAGTTCGGCTGGGACCCGGCGCACCAGGAAGTCGTGCTGAACTTCGTCAATCTGACGCCGTGGACCCAGCGGCAGGGGACGTTCAAACTGAGCGGGGTCAATGCGATCTACCTGAATCCGACGCGCTATTACAACGTGCGCAATCTGACCGCGAACGACCCGAACCAACAGCTGTGGGCGGCGCCGGGACGCACCGGCCAGGATTTGCTGGACAACGGGATCTATGTGAACATGCCCGGTGACGGGAACGCCAATCCCGACACGGCGTTCGTGCAGATGCTGGTGTTGGAGGAACACGGCGGCAACCAGCCGCCCGATCCATGGGTCACGTGGGATCCCGAGAATCCAATCGGCTGTACGACGGTGACCATCCGGTATCGCAAGGCGGACAGTCCGCTCGGCGCGGCGCCGGTCTATATTCATCTGGGCCGCAACGGCTGGCAGGATACGATCGAACCCAACCCGCAGATGACCAGCGACGGGGACTACTGGGTCTATGAACATGCGGTGGAAAGCGGCACCGAGGTGCTGGACTTCACATTCAACGACGGGAATCCGGACGAAGAAGCCCGCGTCTGGGACAACAACAGCGGCCAGGATTGGCATGTGATCGTGAACGGCTGTACCGGACCGATCGTCCCGGTCGC
>CAYRPR010000228.1:0-4832 GCA_964425945.1 uncultured Verrucomicrobiota bacterium
TCCTGAAACTCAGGTGATGAGACCCCCCGGTAGCGATTCAGTTCCAGGTAACGACTCACGATCTCCTGATCGGACAACGTCTTCGCTTCCTCGCCGAACCAGTCATGGTATTTGCGCAGGTTGCGGATCATTCGGCGCCGATCGGCGTCGGACAATACGTGTTCGATGAAATACTCCACGCCCATCCGGATGGATGCGGCGGCATGGGCGCGCGCCGTGATGATGGCGAACAGACGACCTTCGATCAGGGCCTTCTTGAAGCGGCGGAAGCTGGGCGCGCCGGTTTTCTCGTGCTGAACGATCGGCGCCAGGGCGCTCTGGGTATCCTCCAGAAAGGCCTGATCCCCCCGCTCGCCGACATCGTAGAAATCCCGGAACGCCCGGTCCCAGTCGCCCTCGACTGGACGGTAGTTTTCCGTGTCGCGCCGGATCTTCGCGAACCGGGCGGTGGTCACGCTATACGGTTTCCAGCCCTCATCCGTTTTGCGCTCGAGATGGATCAAGGTCGGCATGTGCAGGATGTTGTCATCCCAATCGAACATGTAGTATTCGAGTTTGAGCGGTTCGTTCATGCCTATTCCTGCTCCAACGCGCGCGCCCGGTTGACCATCTGGGCGTAATCGAAAACGCCCTGGGCGATGCCCTTGGCGATGCGTTCCCGATACGCGATCTCGCGCAGATGCCGTTCTTCCGGGCGATGCGACAGGAAGGCGCATTCCACCAGCACGGCCGGGCACGGCGCGTCGCGCAATACGGCGAAACGCGCGCGCCGCAATCCCCGGTCCGCGTTGCCGGTGGTTTCCAGCAGACGGCGTTGCACGACGTACCCCAGCAGCGCGTTCGCGGCGTTGTGATCATTCCCGTGGTGACGAAGGTCCGTCGGCCGCGCGCCCGTATCCTGCGTCGAGTTCCACCCCTCGGCCGTCAGCACAAATGTCTCCGAGCCCTGCGCGTCGGGATTCGACGCCGTGTTCAGGTGGATGCTCACGAAGAGGTCGGCGCCCCCGTTCCGCGCCTGTTCCGTGCGCTCCGCCAGCGTCAGATGCGTGTCCGTATCGCGCGTCATCCGAACCTTGAATCCGTTGTTTACCAGGTGCGCGCGCACGCGCCTGGAAATATCCAGGACGAGATCCTTTTCCATCAGACCGGACTCGCTCAGGCCACCGGTGTCGCGGCCGCCATGTCCCGGATCGAGCACGATGAGGCGGACCTGGTACGCGGAGAGGTGGTCCGCATACCGGAGCAACGGCTCGAACAGCGTTTCGATATCGATCTGGGCGACGCTCCAGTGCCGGCGTCGCTTCTGCACGGGGTCGTGCAGCCATACCTGTACGCCATTGATGTCGACGCGCCGGCTGTCCTGCTCCATCCGGATCACGTTCCGACTGTCCGACAGATGGAACCGGATGCCAGCCGCGCGGGGTTTGCCGAGGCCGTAGTGCGACGCCATGTCCCGTATCCGCACATAGCGCTCGCCATCCTGCGTGAAGGTCCGGGGCGCTTCGGGACGCGGCGTGTCGCATGCGCACAAGGCGGCCAGCATGAACAGGGTCAGAATGATCCCGGCGGCGCACGGACCACCCTTCTTCACAAGACAATGGATACTCATGCGTGGACCATGATGCATGGATGAACAAAGCAGTTGCAAGCCTTTCGCTGTTTGCCTATCATTTGGAGTCAGAGTTACAGCATATAGGAGACCCGGATCATGGCAGAACTTACGCTTGAAGAAGCCCCGCGCAAGGTGAAGGAAATGGTGGACAAGGGCTTCGCCGCCATGGAACGGGGCAATCTGAAATACGCGATCGATATTCTCTCCGACGCGCTGGAACTGGAACCCCGCCTGCTGAAGGCCCGCCTCTACCTCCGCGTCGCCCAAGTCAAACAGTTCAAGCAGAAGAAGGGCGGACAGATCACCCACGCGATCTCCATGCTGTCGGGCATGCCCACGCTGATGTCCGGCAAGTCGCTGCTGGCCAAGGACCCGGTCAAGGCGCTCAAGGCCGGCGAGAAGCTGCTCAAGACCGATCCGCTGAACATGACGTTCATCACGTTCTTCGCCGACGCCGCGATCGCGGCCGACATGCCGGAAGTGGCGATCCAGACGCTGGAGATCGCCAAGGAACACTATCCGAAGGATATCGCCCTGCTGAAGCGGCTCGGCAAACTGTATCTGGACAACAACGCCACGAACAAAGGGCGCGATTGTTTCGAGACCATCGTCGCCCTCAAACCCAACGATCCCGAAGCCGTCAAGATGTTCAAGGACGCCACCGCGCTGGACACGATGCAGAAGGGCGGCTGGTCCGGCGCCACCTCCTATCGTGACGTCATCAAGGATACGAAGGAGGCCCAGCGCCTGGAGCAGGCCTCCAAGGCCGTCAAGACCACCCAGGATGTCGCCGACCTGATCCAGGAAACGCAGGCCAAGATCGAACGGGAGCCGGCGAACGTCAATTACCGGCGCGCGCTGGCCGATCTCCATGTGCGGGACAACGATTTCGACAAGGCGCTCGAAGTCCTTGGCGAGGCGCGCAAACTGACCGGCGGCGCGGACCCACAAATCGATCGCGCGATCAGCTCGGTGCATGTAAAGCGATACGAGCAGGAAATCGAAGAGTTGACCAAGGCCGGTGACACGGCCGCGGCGGAAGCGAAGAAGCAGGAGAAGTCCGACTTTCTCTTCAAGGACGCCGAGGATCGCGTCGCCCGCTATCCGAACGATCTGCAATTCCGCTATGACTACGGCGTTCTGCTGTATGAACGGGGCATGCTCAACGAGGCGATCCAGCAATTCCAGGCCGCCCAGCGCAATCCCCAGCGCCGCACGCGTTCCCTCTACTACCTCGGCATGTGCTTCAAGCAGAAGAAGCAGAATGACATCGCCATCGAACAGCTCGAGAAGGCCGCCACCGAGCTGGTCACCATGGACGAAACCAAGAAGGACATTTATTACGAACTGGCCCTGATCCATGAAGCCGCCGGCAACCGGGAGAAGGCGGCGCAGTACCTGAAAGAGATCTACTCCGTCGACATCGGGTTTCGTGATGTATCTCAACGCATCGAGCAGTCGTACAGCTGAACCGCGCGGCCTGATTCATGGGCTTCAATCCGGCCTGGTGGCGCTGTGTCTGTCGGTCGCGGCCGCCTTGACGGCGGGCTGTGGCGCCGAGAAACCCCTGACCGACGAACGCCCCGCCTACGCCCCCGCGCGCGATGAATTCTCCGTCATGACGTACAATCTGGACCGGTATGGCTATCACGACCGGACCGGTGACGGCCAGGCTGACAACCATAAGCCGGGACCCGAACGCGAGGCCATCCACGAGATCATTCTTCAGGTGCGGCCCGACATCCTGGTGGTCCAGGAAATCGGCGGCCCGGCGGTATTGGAGGATTTCGTGTCGGCGCTGAACCGGAGCGGCTTGAAATACGACTTCGTGGAGTACCTCCAGCGGGGCGATTCCGAGATGAATCAGGCCGTTTTGAGCCGATACCCGTTCCTTTCAACGCAATCCAGACTCGACGATCTGTTCAGCATCGGCGAGGCCCAGGTGCCGGTGGAGCGCGGTTTCATCGACGTCGATATATCCATCAATCCGGCCTACACGTTCCGCCTCATGGCCGCTCAATTGAAGAACAAGGAATACCATGTGCTGGGCCACACGGAAATGCGCCGCAATGAAGCGCGCCTGCTGAACAAGCATGTACGCCATGCCCTGCAGGGCCAGTCGCGGCTGAATATGCTCGTCGTCGGCGACATGAACGATGTGGTCGCCGCGGCCCCCTTGCGGATCATCATGGGCGATGATCAGGAGTTTCTGCAGGATATACGCCCGGCGGACGGCGTGGGCGATATCTGGACCTACTTCGAGAAGGACGCCGAGCAGTATCATCGATATGATTACATGCTGGTCAGCCAGGGCATGCGTCCCGAGCTCGTGCCGGAGAAGACCCGCATTGTCCGGCATGAGAAGGGTTCGCTGGCCTCGGTGCATCGCCCGCTGGTCGCCGTCTTCCGAGCCCGCGATCTCTCCGCCACTCCGTCCATTTACACGGAGTAGCTCCCCGACTCTACGAATCCGATAGTTGAATTCAGGCGGATACGTCGGATAGTTAATGATGCCACCATGACAACCGGTAGTCCACACAAGCCCATTCATCCCGATGTTCGGATCGGACACGTCCATCTCAAAGTCGCCGATCTGGATCGTGCGCTCGGGTTCTATTGCGGGGTCCTGGGCTTTGAGGTCATCCAGCGTCACGGCGATGATGTCGCGTTCGTGTCGGCGGGCGGGTATCACCATCACCTGGGCCTGAACACCTGGGAAAGCGCGGGCGCCCCCCCTCCCGCGCCCGGGACCACCGGTCTGTATCATGTCGCCATTCTCTTTCCGACGCGCGCGGAACTGGCCGATGCCTTGCGCCGCCTGATTGCGGCCGGCATACCGCTCGAGGGCGCCAGCGACCACGGCGTGAGCGAGGCACTGTATCTCCGCGACCCGGATCACAATGGCGTCGAGCTGTACGTGGACCGCCCGCCGGAATCCTGGCCCCGCAACGCCGACGGCTCCCTCGCCATGTTTACCCGGCCGCTGGACTTGAACGGCTTGCTCGCCGAATAGGCGCACGGGAGGACCTCATCATGCGCATACGACTCGTTGCGAGCGACGACAAGGAGGCCTGGATGCGGATGCGTGCGGACCTCTGGCCCCGGACGCCCATGGCCGAGCATGCCGAGGAGGCGGATTTTTACCTGACCGGCCAATCGCGGGGGTCGCGGTGGTCCCGCGAGCGGAGCCAGTCTTGAGGGAGATTTAGGCAAGGTTCAG
>CAYRPR010000229.1:0-3401 GCA_964425945.1 uncultured Verrucomicrobiota bacterium
GAGTGGCCCCTTTTCACCCCACATTTCATTGCCGGCTGGATTGGGGTTTGAGTTTCATACCCGACAATAATCGCTACGGCGCGAGTAAAATTCCTTACGGCTATGGGGTGTACTGCTCAGAAAAGACATTCGGACACAGTGGATCGCAATCATCGACAGGATTCGCGGATCCGGCGCACGGAGTGGTCGTGGCACTGGTCTTCAACGGCCTGCCCGGCGAAGTGAAGCATCAGAAACGCATGCGTCCGGTTTTAAGTGCGATATACGAAGACCTCGGTTTGGTATAGAAGAGTTCAGGTTTCAGTGTTCTGGAGGGAGATCGGATTTCCAATCGTTGGAAGGTTTGCAGAGTGTGATTTCCAATCATTGGAACATTTGGGTCTGAACACCGGACACTGAACTCTATTTCTTCACATCCGGCTCCACCACGCGCACGGGGAAGGCCTCGGTTTCCGATCCGCTGTAGAGGGGGAGATGGGGGAAGGCGATCTCGATGTCCTCCTGATCAAACCGCTCCTTGATCTCGCGCATGATCGAGTTCTTGAGGTTCAGAAAATCCTGCTTGGCGAACCATATCCCGACCAGCAGTTCCAGCGCGGAGGACCCGAAATCCTTGAAAAGAATCAGGGGGCGGGGTTCGTGCAGGGCATACGGATTCTTGTCGACGACCTCGGTCAGTACGGCCATCACCCGGCCGATGTTCTCCTTGTAGGCGACGCCGACCGGGATATCCATCCGCCGAATCGGGAAGCGCGTGACGCTGATAACCTGCGACTTGATCAGTGATTCGTTGGGTATGCGAATGTAGCGGTTGTCCGTGGTCCGGACTTTGACCGATAACAAATCGATCGAAAGCACGATGCCGAGTGTGTCGCCGGTCTGAATCATGTCGCCGACCTCAAACGTGCGCTCCCAGACCAGGAAAAGACCACTGATGATATTGGACAGGCTGGTCTGTGAGGCAAACCCGATGGCCACGCCGAGAATGCCGGCCGCGCCGAGTAGCGCCGCGAGCTTGAATCCGAGATCGTGCAGGACGGTGACCAGCAGGATGGCCAGTCCGCCATAGAAAATGCTCTTGCGAAGAATCATCCCCGCTTGCGCCGTTACGCGTTTCGTTACAGCCCGTCCGGCGGCGGAGGACAGGGCGTATGCGAGCGGGATGCCGATCAGGAGAACCAACGCACTGCGGATCAGTGGCAGTAGCCGGGGACTCTCCGTGATCGATTCCCACGTTATGATACCGGTTATCATATCCTGTTCCTCGAATTACATCCGAATAAAGGACCTCAGATCACCGAAACTCTGTTGGATCAGGCCGCGCCGCATTGGTTCGCGCGCCGTTTGAAGCAGTCGGGCGTCCGCACACAGGGGGGGCGGGCCTTCAACATAGTCAATGCGCGTATTCTGATCCTCTCCGCGTGATGTGACGTTCACCTGGCTGGTCCACAGGCGGTCGTTGGCATAGATCGAGGCGTGCTTGACGCGGAGGCATAAGCGCTGGAAATCCAGCGGGGTGGACGATTGGTTGTGGATGCGCATAGGACAGGCCGCCAGATGAGCCCATGTGCGCAGTTCGACAACGGCGCGGCGGGCCGTAGTGCGCAGGGCGTAACACAGTTCCCCGCTCATCGAATCGCCGAACCATGTATTGGAGAGCTGGTGGGTGGATTCGCAGAGCAACTCGTGCGTGGATTGCCCTCCCGCCATCACGGATATCCAGATGGGGATGCTGACAAAGAACTTGGCTTCACTGCCGGGCGCAAATGTAAAGGGCGAGTCGGGCCGCACGATGACGGCGCGGTCCGGCAGTTTCGGCAACAGGCGGATCACGTTATCGCCGCCGCCGGCCACCCGCCGCCAGGCGCGGTTGTCCGGATAGGAAACGTCCCGGGCCGTGATCAACCGGGTCTCGGAGGGCACCCGGTCAGAGGCGATGTGCCATTCATCGCCGCGCCGCGCCACCCACAGCCGGAACGGTCCGATCTGCCAGTGGCGGCATGTGCCCGACTCAATTTCTATAGGTTCCCAGAGTTGCACGCGGATCACCAAATCCCCGTTGATTATCTCCATCCGCCGGTTCAGGTCAAGCGAAGCGCGAACAGTGGACATTTGTTCTCCGACTCCTGGACGGCAGGAGTCCGTCTGAATCGGCTCACCCGGAGGGTTTGCCTACCATCAGGAACATGCCAAGGCGGGGTGGGGCGAACCCTCCGGGTGAGCCGTTATTGCTATGGGTTCATGTCTATGGATCGCCTCTACGCCGCCCGTTCCGGCATCAGGGCCGCGAAGAACGAGACGAAGAACAGCCCTGTCTGCAGTACACAGCGAAGGCCCGTAGCCTCCACTTCGCTCAATGTGATCGAGATCTTGCGGGCGTTCTCGTCACCTTTGTTCTTGCGGGAAAGGGACAGGAAGTAGGTCCTGGTCTCCTTGTTCCGCTGAAACGTGATCAATGTGTTGCCGTTTCCGGATGCATGGTAGAGGCCGTTGCGCTCGCCACCGACCTTATCCGCCCGTCCCTCCAGCACGGTCAGCAACTCACACAGATCGGTGAAATCCATGCGGACGGTGATCTTGTTCTCCCAGTCGAACGTGGCGTGCTTCTTCATGGCGCCATCCCTCGACGCGGCGGTTTTCTGGGCCGCCATCTCCAGGAAGAAGCAGTTGTAGCGATCGCCTTCGCGGCGGCTGATCTTCGGTTCGATGCGAAGCGCACTGCCCGTTCCTTTGGCGGTGGCGTGGTAGAAACAGATGGACTGAGTTCGCGCGGCCGGTGTCCGAGATTCCTCTGCCTGGTTGGTGTTCATTCCCTTTATCCTTTTCTGTTTTTCGTGTTGTTCGGTAACTAGCGATTTGCGCGGGCGTTCCGGGCGTGGTTGTCCGGAACGCCCGCGCCTGTTGTTCAGAGCGACGATTCGTCCGTCGCACCCGCGGCCACTCCCGCCGGTTCTGGCGTTTCCTTCCGGCGGCCGATGAACTGCACGCGGTGGGCTTTGACCTTCAACTTGCTCCGATTCTCCCCGTTATCGGTTTTCCACTGGTCAAGCTGGAGGCGTCCCTCCACCACGACCGGCGACCCCTTTTTCAGGTTCTGGGCACAGGCTTCCGCCGGCTTGCCCCAGACCACGATATCGGCGAAGCACGTCGTTTCGACGAGTTCTCCGTCGCCGTTCTTGTACTTCTCCGATACCGCCAGACCCAGGTCCGACACGGTGGTCCCCTTGGCCGTCTTGCGGACGACGGGGTCCCGCGTCAGATTACCCATCAAGAACACCTGGTTCATGGATCCCATGACATACCTCCTGGTTATGTTGTTATTGGTTTCTGCGACCGGGCACGGCCCGCGTCTCATGGTTCCATTCCTGTAAAGAAAACAGACCTTCCGTTTTCCGATAAAA
>CAYRPR010000229.1:3411-4819 GCA_964425945.1 uncultured Verrucomicrobiota bacterium
CTTTTTTTCCCGTCGGGGATGCGGACGGGCATAAAGGGCTGGTATTCAGGGCCGTTTCCGTGCAGGATGGCGGGCACCGGAGATGCCTCATGGATAGACCGGCTTCATTGCCCGAGCCATGGAATGAGTGGAAGAAGCAGTGCGCGCTTTCGCTGTGCGCGGAATCCACGATCACCCTTCTTCGGGATTTCGCCCACCGGCGCTTCCACAACTACTTCCGCCGATATGCCGAGCGGGTCGGGCTCCGGAACTCAGCGGCCTACGATATGGATGGCCGGGATTCCTGGCATCTCTTCGAGACGCATCTGCAGATCAACAAGTCGCGCGAGGGCAAGCGATATAAGGACTGGCTGTTTGCCCGGGCCGGCGGGGCGGCGGCCGCGCTGGAGTCGGGAGCCACCCTGTTGATGCGGGACGTTGTGCGCGAGTACTTGCGCCGCGAGTATTCGGCGGCGTGGATGAAATCCATCCAGGCCGGCGCGGGTGCGGGGGAGGAGCGGGGATGGACTCTGGAGGATCTGCTCCCCGGTCAAGCCGACCCCTTGTCCGATGTGATGGAGCGGGAATATAAGGAATTGGCGGAGAAGGAGGCCGCCCGGATCCTGCGGGATCTGTCTCGGCGCGAACGAATCGCCTTGGCCGCCCGGGCCGCTGGTCTGTCGCTGGCCGAACCCCGGATCGAGCGGGCGGCGGGATGCAAGAAGAGCATGTTGAACCAAGTCTGGCAGACCGCCGCGGAGAAAGTAGCCGTGGAAATCCGCCGAGCCTGGGCCGGCGAAGACCGGGACGCCATCCTGCAGTTGACCCTGAGCGTCTTCGACACGCTAAAAAAACAAACTATTTTGTGGATTTCATCGGAAACGGACCTGGCTGATTTCTTTACTGATGTGAAGAAGGAATATCGAGCACCATGAAGAAATTGCCGAAAATGCGGCTCAGAGCCGCGCTGGCCATTCATAAAGAACGGTTGGCAAACTGGTTGCATGAATGGCAGATCGATCGCGCATTGAGGGATGACGTCGGACCTTCGGCTGTGCCGCCGGCCGGAATGGATGCGGGTCCGCGGCCGGATATCGGTCAGATCAGGCTGATGCAACCCATCGTCGGTTCGAGTGAATCCCCGCTGTATGTGGCGGTATTGAAACAGAAGGCCCCGGACGAATGGCGCGTGGTTCCGTTCAGCCGTTTTTCGGAGCCGGCCGTGCCGGGCGAGTGGTTTACAGGTCTGGTTGCGAAGCCGCTACGGGTGTTGTGCCTGTGGAATGCCCGGATGGTTTCAACTGAACGGTTGGCGCGGAGCTGGATGATCGAGAAGATGAGCGAGGATATGAGGTCGAGGGCGCTGGCGATTCACGGCGCGATCGATTCCGGCGACGTGTTGTCCGAATCCATTCAGCACGAGACGGGG
>CAYRPR010000230.1:0-4815 GCA_964425945.1 uncultured Verrucomicrobiota bacterium
TGCTGGTGACTGCTAGCGAGGGGAAGCCCAAAGTGGCATGAATGGGACAAGAACCAAGTCGGAGCGAGAATATCTTTCCCGCACGGAGATCGAACAGCGTGCACTGCTCATGCTAGAATATGTTCTGCCGGGAAGGAATAAGAGGGACGGATCGCCACCGGATCTCAAGAAAGTGGTCGATATTCTTGCATCGAAATTTAATGTTCGCTTCAATTTCGGCAAGAAGATCGGGAACCTGCTCACGGGAGCAACCATTTTGGGGAAGTTTTCCGTATCCCCTAACACCATTCAGATCAGCTCTGTATTGGATGATTGGAGCCCTTCGTTCTGCAAGACATTAGCCCATGAAATTGGGCACTTGGTCCTCCATCGCAAATTGATCGGGAATGGGAAATACATTTCCAATGATAAACCCCTGATCGATACGGCTCGCCAACTGCGATACCGCGAAACCGCCAGCATGAGCGACCTTGGCTGGGTTGAATGGCAAGCCAACGAGTTTGCCATGTGCCTGATACTTCCCCGCCGTTATCTGCAGTCACTTGTATACATGACGCAAACATCCCTAGGTATCACCCGCAATCTTGGGACGATGTATCTGGATGAACAACTGTGCAATAAGAATGACTGCTATAGGATAGTCCATGCGATATCACAGCTATCCGGAGCGAAACCAACCCTGATCTGGCGGCGGTTGAGATTTCTGGGGATTCTTGAGGATCATCAGATGCAGCGAACGCGACCCATCATTGAGGGCTTTGATGTTCTGTTTGAGGCAGAACAAGCCAGTCCGGCACTCGAAAGCAGATGATTCGCCCGCGCTGAGTTTAGCGCGACCCAGTAATGACTAGGCCTTAGCGCCTGTCGCCAGATTCAATGCCAGAAGACATGCTACGCAATCAGCGCTGGAAAGGTCCTCCTCCCACCCATACGCCGCGAAGACGGCGTGGTCGAGTTTGGCGTGGGCGTGGGCGAGCCAGGCGGGGCGTTCGTTGTAGAGCTTGGTGAGGGTGCGGTCCTTGAGGCGCTTGGCGCAATCGTCATCCCGCGGAACGAGGCGGGGATAGCGCACAGTCTGTGTGCCGGGGGCGATAAAACGATCCCACGGGCCGCCGGGCGTGCCGGGGAATTCCAGGATCTCCTCCTTGGTCCATTCCGGCGGGTTCAGCCAGTTCTCGCGCAAGGCATTCAACTCCTTCGCGGCATCGGCTATCGCTCGCTCCTGCTCCGGCGTCGGATTGGGAAACGGGAACGTTTCAAAACAGGTCGTGGGCGTGTACCGGAAACCCGATTCCTTCTCCCGCAACTGCGTGCCCTGCGCCAACGACCAGACCTCGTGCGCGCGAGAATGAAGCACGCCGAAGAAATAGTCGTCGGAACGGGCGAAAACGATAACTACATTTGCCGGGACGGCAACCGTGGGAAGCCAGACGAATAGCCGATATTTTGCCACCATGCACGTGGCAAGATATCGATCTAGAGAGGCGAATGCTTTTCGCATCGCGGGACGGCTTTCAGCGTAGCGCCACCAGAACTCTCGATACGTCTGGCGGTTATTCTTCTGTCTTTCCGGAAGCACGCATTCTGACACATACGCAAATGGGCGCTCGTAGTATGCCGCTTCTTCTGCTGTCGCCTCCGAGCCATAATCAATAGTCCACTGACCTCGCGGGCGTTGATTCAAGTCTTTGCCATTCAAATATGGGCGAACGACATCACTGCTCGGGCGTCCATTGGGGTTTGGAGCAGATAGAAATTCCAGTCCCTGATCATAGGAGATATCGAACGCTCCGGCTGGGGTGACTCCCATGAAGCTGATGCCCTGATTGACGGCCAGGGATGTTGCCGAAGTGGTTTCAGCTGTCGACAGATTCGGGGCAATCTCGCCTACAACCGATCCATCCAATTTCCGGACATCCTCCGCACCATTATCGAATCCAATCATGCTCACATGCACGTTCGCGCCGTCCAGCACCCATTCTTTGTCCGAAATAGCCCAGAAGATGTCTCCCGTCTCCTTGATGCGTTTGAGCACTTCGCGATTAGCGCCGCCGCGAATGCCCTGCGTGGCCAGGAGCCCGGCGCGTTTGCATCCGCCTTTCTCCACGTGGGCGCGCGCTTTCTCGAACCAGTAACAGCAAAGATCGGCTTCGCGCGGCACCCGGTTTCTATATAGATTGAACACGGAATATACGTAGCCGTCGCCCAACTCCCGGCGGAGCATCTTCCCGCCCAGGAACGGCGGGTTGCCGATGATGTAATCCACTTTGGGCCATTTGGGTTCCTTCGGGTTGTCGGGGTCGGTGAGATCGATGATGGCGTCCTTGCATTGGAAATTGCCGTGGAGCGGGCGGAGGATGGGTTCCTGCCGGATGCCGAATCCGTTGAACCGTATCCATTGCAGCCACCCGATCCAGACCGTCATCTGCGCCAGATCAAAGGCATAGGGATTGATCTCCAATCCGTACAGTTGCCACGGTCCGACCAGCGGCAGGAACGATCCGAGTTCCTTGTCCATGCAATAGACGATGACCTCCTTTTCCAGGTCCTTCATTCTCTGCAGGGCGACGTAGAGGAAGTTGCCGGACCCGCAAGCGGGATCGAGCACCGTGATGCCTTGCAGGTGCACGAGGTATTTGTGAATGAGGCTGGCGGCTTCGCCTTTGGCCTTTTTCTTCGCTTGAGGAGTCAGTGGTTTGGCCACGTTCTTCGAGGGATTTTTTTTCCCGGTCGTCAGGACGCGGTCAATGATCTGCCGGCATTCCTCCCATTCCCGGCGCAAGGGTTGCATGACGACGGCGTCCACCAAAAGCTCGATTTCCTCCTTGCCGGTGAAATGCGCGCCCAATTGCGCCCGCTTGGCCGGATCGAGACCGCGCTCGAACAGGGTGCCGAAGATGGACGGGTCCACGGCGCTCCAGTCGAGATGGGCGGATGCGGCGATGCGTTTCATTTCATCGGCCGTCACATCGAGCACGGTTTCATCGTCGAACAGGTTCCCGTTGAAATGCCGGATGTTTTCCGTGCCGAACTCACCGCCTTTGGACATCGCGCCGAACAACTGGGCGAGCATGCGGGCGAAGCGCGAGGGATCGCCCTCGGACTTGTCGACAATGCGCGTGAAGATCATGTCGGGCAGGAGGGCGATATCCTCGGCAAAGAGGCAGAACACGACACGATCCAGGAAATGGGCGACCTGGGCGGAATCCAGACCGCGTTTGCGCATGGATTCGGCTATGCCGGCGAACTGTTCGGCGACTTCCTGCGTAATGGCTTCGCTCGTCTTGCCGGGGCGCAGTTTCGCCGGGTCATGGAAAACCGCCCGCAGGATTTCCATGTTGCGGGGTTGCCCCATGTCCTCCAGCGCGATTTCGTGACGGACGGATACCGTGCCGGTGAAATTCGTATGCACCACGATGCGATTCAGATCGCATGTGACGAGGAGCGGGGGATTGGCCAGCGCGTCGCGGTACAACAGCAGTTGATTGTACGCCTCGTCCAGGTCCTTGTGCTTGCCCTTGTATTCCCATCCGAAGTGATCTTTCTTCCAAACATCGGCGAATCCGCATCCGCCCCCTTGCTTGGCCGTGTCCTTCTCAAAGCAATAGGCGGCGCCTTTCGGGTCGGCTTCGGCGGGGGTGGGGTGGTCGAGCAGGCGGCAGAGATCAATGAAATGCTCTTGCGCGGCGGACCGTTCCTTGAGATCCGCTTTTCTCCATTTGGCAATGAACTCGGAGATGTTCATTGGCGAGAAACGTATCACGCCGAAAACGGATGTAACAAGGGGGAAAGCAGTGGGGGGCTTACCGGTCGTTCAGGAATCGGGATCGGGTCTTCAGGCCGCGCGGTTCCTTGCGCTCTTTTTCGCGCTCGCGATTGACGTGGTCCCAGTAGGCGTCCATGCCTGCGTCGGCGCGGAACTCGTCTCCGATGGGACGGACCTCGCGACGCTCGCCGTCGAAGGTCACACCCCGCAAAGTCCCGTCCGAGGTGCCGGTCACTTCAATAGCGCGGCCGGCGGCATTGAGGACGCGCCATCCGCCCGACGTGGTCGTCGCCTCCCAGCGCTCCCCGTTGGGTAGAAAGATTCGCCAGCCCGAATGCATCGCGTCGGCCCGAATCAGACTGTTCGCATGGCTGATGCGATAACCCGTGCTCGTGCGTTCCGAGCGCGAGCCGGGGAAGAGGAATTCAAATAGCGCGCTGGGTGGCGCCGACTGCGCTTGAGCAGAGGCAGGCGCAATAGGCCATGCAAACAGCAGGGTAGCGGCTATGATGGTGCTCCTCATGTCTCGTTTACAGCATAAGACAGTCGTTTCAGAATGCAATGGCGACGGTGCGCCGCCCCCTTTGTCTCCGGTCCCCGTTCCATGCGGTCGATGTGGCACGGGCATTCCTGCCCGTGACGGAGTGGGAGGACCGCGAAGAGGATCACGGGCCTGGAGGCCCGTGCCACAGGGAGACTGTGGGGAGTTAGCGGGACCACGGGGACGAGAGGGGCGCGGGGTGACTGGTCGCCGCGCTGAGGCGGCTCCCACATTGAGGCCATCACAGATTGAATGTGGGATGCGTTCGGAGTCGCCTTGACACGAAATCCGTGTAACACTATATTCGTGATATGAAGAATATCACGATTACCTTGCCGGACGACCTGGCGCATAAAGCGAAGGTCATGGCCGCTCAACACAACACGAGCGTATCACGCTATGTGGGCGGGTTGCTGGCCTCGCGCGTCGAGGCGGATCTGCGGTATGCCCAGGCCATGAAACAATGGCGCGCCCGGAAACCCCGCATCATCAATGAGTCCCTAGCCAG
>CAYRPR010000231.1:0-4808 GCA_964425945.1 uncultured Verrucomicrobiota bacterium
GGCGGAACACCTTGCCGCTTTCGGTACCGGCCGGAATCTTCAGCTTGGCGAACCCGTGCACGGTGGGCACCTCGATCTCGCCCCCCAGCGCCGCCACCGGATACGGAACGGGTACCTGGACGAAAATATCCTCATCGCGTCGCTGGAACAGTTCATGCGGCCGCACATGCAGGCCCCCGTACAAATCGCCCGCCGGCCCTCCGCGCGTCCCCGACTCGCCCTTTCCGGCCACACGCAGGCGCGACCAGGTTTCCACGCCGGCCGGAATCTTCAACGAGATGGTCCGGCGCGCCTTTACGCGACCGCTCCCGCCACAGGTCCGGCAGGGCTTGCTGATGGTCTCGCCCGCGCCGCCACAGGCGGGACAGGTCTGGCGCACATGGAAATAGCCGCTCGACGCGATCACGGCGCCGGCGCCCCCGCATTGCTTGCAGGTTTCGCGCTTACTGCCGGGCTCCGCACCCGATCCATGACAGGATGCGCAGGCGTCCATCACGGCAAAGGTCAGGTCGCGCTTGGACCCGAACACGGCCTCCTCGAAATCGATTTCCAGATCGAATCGCAGATCCGATCCCCGGTTGGCCGCTTCGCGACGTTGACCACGCGCGCCGCCGCCGCCGAAGAAATCGTCGAAGATGCTCCCCCCGCCGCCGAACGCGCCCATGAACGTGCGCAAAGCCTCTTCGAGATCAATGCCCTGAAACCCGCCGAATCCGCCCGCGCCGCCGCGTCCGGGGCCGAAGGCCTGATGGCCGAACTGGTCATATTGCTGTCGCTTCGCCGAATCGCTCAGCACTTCGTAGGCCTCGGAGATTTCCTTAAACTTCTCTTCCGCCTCGACGTTGCCGGGATTCTTGTCGGGATGAAACTGCACCGCGAGTTTGCGATAGGCCTTCTTGATTTCGTCCGCCGACGCCCCGCGGGCGACCCCGAGCACCTCGTAATAATCTCTCTTCGTCGCGGCCATCTAGTCCACACGCTCCTCTTCCGCCGGTGCGGCCGGCCCACTGGACACGATGACCTGCGCCGGGCGCAGCAATTTTTCGCCCAGGCGATATCCGCGCCGCGTCTCGGCGATTACCACGTCCGCCGGATGCTCGGCGGACGGCACATGCGTCATCGCCTCGTGGATATGCGGGTCGAATGCCCGCCCTTCCGAGTCGAACGGCGCGAGTTGGAACTTCGCGAGGGCCTGCATCAATTGATCATAGACGAGTTTGAAACCGTCGATTACGGCGTGATCGACATGGTGTTTGGCGGCGTTTTGAAGTCCCATCTCGAAATGATCTATGACGGGGAGCAGTTCGCTCAGCAGGTCCTCGTTCGCGCGCAGGTACCACTCGCCGCGCTCGCGCTGGGTCCGTTTGCGGAAATTTTCGAAATCGGCCTGCAGGCGGAGCATCCGGGTCTCCAGCGCCTCATCCGGCGCCGGCGCTTCGACCGCCGGAGCGGCCGGCGCTTCCGCGGCGGCGGGTTCCTGTTCCGGCTCGGCGTCCCTCGTCCTCTTTTTCGATTTGTCCTTTTGTTTTTCCATATTTCTTTCCACAGAGCGGGAAAACCGCGGGATGTGGGAGCGGCGGGCTCACGCGGGTCGATCGTGCAGGCGGCGCGGCGGCGGGCTACAGGCGCTTGGTCAGCTTGAGACAGTTCCCGTTGCTGGTGCCCCGCGTGTATTCGAGATTATCCACGAACTTGCGGATGATGTACATGCCCAATCCGCGCGAGTGTTCCCCGTCCAGATAATCCTCCGGCTTCAGGGACTCATACCCTTCAAACTCGAATCCTTTGCCATGGTCATAGATCTCGACCATGACGCGGTCCTTCTGATGAATCAGGTTGATATGGATGCCCGTATCCTGACTGCCGGCGCTGGTATTGCTCTCGCCGCCGTAGCTGTGCTCGATGATATTGGCGCAGGCTTCGTCCACGGCCATTTCCAGTTGCGCGGCGTCGAACTCCGACAACCCCGCGCGGACACAGGTATCCATCACGGATTGCCGCACGATCCGCAGATAGCCGTAGCGGGACGGCACGTGTAACGTGACAAACCCCTCCACCGCGTTGTTCTGTTTGGCTTTACTCATGACAGGCTGCTCCCCGCGTAATCACGACGCTCCGAACTTCTCCATGGCCTCGTCCACTCCCGTATAGATCTGGAGAATCTTATGGAATCCGAGCAGTTCGACGATTCCATATATTTTAGGCGATAACCGGGCGAGTTTCAAATCGCCATTCTGCTCGCGGGCCCGGCGGGCGAAACCGATCAGCGCGCCGAGCGAGGCGCTGCTGATGTAATCCAGCCCCCCGCAATCGAGGATCACGCGGTTTCGCTCGCTCTGCCGCAACTGGTTCAACGCCCCCTCGAGCCGGGGGAACGAATAGGAATCCAGCGCCCCATCAAGGTGAACCACGTCCAGATCACCCCGTTCCTCCCGCTTAATGATGCATTCGCGCATATCGCCTCCGAGATTTCCCCTTCAATCTACTGCAAGACCCGCAGGGCGAGCAAGGTCATATCGTCATATTGTCCCATATCGCCCGCAAATCGCAACACCCGTTGATGCACATTGTTAAGCACGCTGTTCGCCCCCTCGGGGGCGGCCACGTTGACCGCTTCGAGGAAATTGTCGATGCCCCATTCCTCCCCCGCGTCGTTCATGGCCTCGGTCACCCCGTCCGTATAGGCGACCACCACGTCGCCCGGCGTCAGGGGCACGCGCTCCTCCCGGAGGGCCGCGTCGAAGAATTCCACGTCCGCTATGCCCAGAGCCATACCCGGCGAATCGATGATCGTAAAGCCCTTGCCGCCGCCCTGACTCAGCGCGGGCCGCTCGTGCCCCGCCCGGGCCACCACCAACTCGTGCGTCCGCTTGTTCAGTATCATGTACAGCATACTGACGAACATGTCCTCGGCGATATCCTCGCTCATCACGCGGTTCACCGCCTTCAACACCGAAGCGGGACTGTGATTGCCCGGCGCGTTCGCGCGCAGGGCGCTGCGGCTGACCGCCATCATGATCGCGCCGACAATGCCCTTGCCCGACACGTCGGCGATGGCGATGCCGAGATGGTCGTCATCCACCTGGATGAAATCGTAGTAGTCGCCTCCGATCTCCTGCGCCGGGACGTTGAACGCCGCCAACTCGATTCCCTCCACGCGCGGAATGGCCTTGGGCAACAGCGTACGCTGGATCTGCCGCGCAATGGCCAGGTCATGATCGATGCGCTGTTTCTCGTCCAGTGTATCCCGCAAACTTGCGTGATGCACGGATACGGACGCCTGGTCCGCCAGCGCCTGCATCAGGCTCAGGTCCGCCTGGATGAACGGCAGGCCGTCCACCCGGTTGACGACGGCGATCACGCCGATCACGCGCTGAAGGAAACGCATCGGGACGATCAACACGGAGCGCACATTGAGGAAGTCCTCGCGGTACCGCGGGACACGCGGATCCCGCTCGGCATCCGCGATCAGGATCGCCTGCCCGAAATCGGCCGCCTCGCCGATCAGGCCTTCGCCCTTGCGGATCAGCCGCGCCTTGACGATCCGCTCGATGTGCTGGGATTTGCTGACCGCACGGTCCAGACTGCCGTCCAGTTCGCCGACCAGCGGCGGGAAGATGCCGGACGTCACCCGGGCGCGCAGGTACTGGCCGTCCTCCTCGAGCAGGTAGATGCCGCCCGCGCCGGCGTGCGTGGTGCGCATTGCGTAAAACAGCACGCGCGCGAGCATCCGGTCGAGATCCAGTTCATCGCTGTACGCGAAGACCTCGCCGATGTCATGCACGAAACCGAAGATGACTTCCTTCTCCTGCCGTAATGCGTCTCGTTCCCGGCGCAGGTTGCGGATCGTGAAACCGGCGTACGCCAGCGCGGTGATCGCCGCCATCAGCAGGAGGAAGAGCGAAAGGGAACCGGAAAAGAACGCCATGGGGCCGGCGTTCATTATTCGGCGGCCTGCTCGTCGTGCTCGGATTTCTTCAGATCCTCGCGAAGAAACGTCAGCACGTCCTTGAAGCGCGGCAGGTTCTCGGGCGAGAGCTCCACGAGATTCTCATGCGCTTCCAGCATCATCGCCGCGGTTTCGCGACGCGCCGACTCGGTGGAAGGCAGGGGCGCCAACTCGCCGCCCTGGCCGAGCATATCGGCGAATTCCTGCGGCAGGGCGCCCGCCATGCAGGGTTTGACCAGTTGATCGAGGCCAAGCGTGGCCAGGAGCCCCCGCGTGCGCGCCGACAGGTTCACCATGTAAAGGCCCTTGCCGCCCTTCTGGCGCAGGCGGAAGGCGAGACCCGCGAGCACGCCCATGAACGTGCTGTCCATGCCCACGCATTGGGCCAGGTCCACCACGATCGTATCGACCCCCTGCTCCATCGCGGATACCCCGAAGGTCTTCATCGCCTTGCTGATCTTGAACGAGCCGCGCTGTTTGAGACGGATAAACGCGACATGGTCGCGGATCGCCACCTGCAGTTGATCGCCGGCTCTGTCGCCCTCTTGCGTCATCCCTATCTCCACATGTCCGATGCCTGCTCCGCCAGCAGGCGGCGCGCGCGCACCAGACGGACGCGCCAGGCGGTGACCGGTCCGTACCGGTCCAGTTCCGCGCCCGTCACCATGAAGCGCGTCATTTGCTCCCCGGTCAGGGGCTTGTCGAAGGTGACGTTCTTGCGCTGGATGCGGTCGGTGTACTGCTGGCGGAATTCGAGAATCACCGAGAGGTCCGACGCCGCGCTGCGGGCCGGCGCGACCCAATGCACATCCACGACGTAGGGACCGATCGCGGGCGCCTCATTCATGAACTTCGGCAT
>CAYRPR010000232.1:0-4782 GCA_964425945.1 uncultured Verrucomicrobiota bacterium
GGCGTTCCGGCGGCATAGGCTTCGAGGATACTCAAACCGAACGTCTCATACACGATGGACGGGAACACGAGATAACGCGCCTCCCGCAAAAGCCGTAAAGCGGCGTCCGAGGAAACCTGTCCCCGACATTCGACGTTCACCATGCCTCGAACGCGTTCCACCACACGCTCGCGATCCGGTCCGTCCCCGGCGATCACGAGCTTGTATGGCGGATGCACTTCATCCCAGGCATCGAGCAATACGGATAGCCCCTTTTCATGGGACAAACGTCCGAGAAACAGGGCGTGTTCGCGCGGCTCGCCGCCAATTCCCGGATCGCGACGGATGAAGTGCGGCTTGACCGCTATGCGCCCGGCCGGCAGCCCCCCGCGGATGAGCGTGTCGCGCGCGAAATTCGAAACGGCGATATAGCGGCCGACCCCATCCCGCCACGTGCCCTTCCAGCGATGGACATTCAGCATCGCGGCTGTGGCGCCCGACGCACCGAGGCTGTTCCGATAACACCGATGGATCACGCCCGGAAGGTGGGCTCGGGCCGACAGGCAATCCTCGCAGATCCGCCCATTACGCAGAAGCTGTCCGCCTAGGCAGATGAGCCGGTAGTTGTGCAGTGTCAGAACGGAGGCCACACCCAGTTCCCGAGCGGCGTGGAATATGGAGGGAGAAAGGAGAGGATGGAAGTTGTGCACGTGCAGGACGTCCGGTCTGAACGCCCGGATGCTGTCGGCGACGCGGCGATAGCCCTCACGCGACCAGACCGCGCGCGCGGCACTGCGTATGGCCCCGATATCGCCAATGCGCGCATTATCCTCCTCCAGACACAGGACGTCGTGCCCGTTATCGCGCAGCAACTGCGTTTCCGCCTCGAAGACCACGTCTTCGCCGCCGCGGAACAGATAGCGATTGTGCGCGACAAGGACTTTCATGGGGAAGCGTTCAGCGCCGCCAGGAGAATCGCGACTTCCAGAAGAACGTGGGCTTGTCCACCCGGAACTCCGCCCGGCGATCGGGTGAGGATGGGGTGTAGATCGCATAGGTAAACGGGGCCAGCCGATAGAGGCCGTGCGCCAGTCGGCGGAGACGATGCCAGCACGTCCAAAACCAGTCGAGCCGCGCCGCCCATGCCGGCACGGTAGTCCGCAACCTTTTCGCTTCGTCATGCGCCCTGGGGGACAGCGCGAGATTCTCGCCGGTATCCGTGAACGCGGACGTATAGCGACGCATGACCTGCATGCGAGCC
The DNA here is from genome assembly GCA_964425945.1 of uncultured Verrucomicrobiota bacterium. GTDB lineage: Bacteria > Verrucomicrobiota > Kiritimatiellia > SLAD01 > SLAD01 > CAYRPR01. The sequence goes on from CAYRPR010000232.1 coordinate 1,241, forward strand.
TTCTGCTTCAACAGGTTCAGCACCCAGACGGCATCACCGGCCACGCGCCAGCTCATATCGAAGTAGGCGCTGTACCGTTCCAGTATCTCCCGCCGGAAAAAGGTGGAGGCGGTTAGCGTGTTCAACTGACACAGCGCGGTGTGATAATACATGGGCCGGATAACCTGCCGACTGCAGATGTACCGCCCCTCTTCATCGATGACCAGGGCATCAGCAAAAAGGATCTCGACCGGATGGTGCGCGAAGTAGTCAGCCACGGCGGCGAGGGTTCCCGGAAGGTACTGCTCATCGCAGTTCAGATACGCCAGCAGATCGCCTTTCGCCATGCGTAGTCCCTTGTTGATGGCGTCGTACATGCCGTCATCCTTCTCGCTGACCCAGCGAAGATGCGTCTGGGTCTTGAGCCATTCGGGGGTGCCGTCGGTCGAACCTCCGTCCACGATGATGTGTTCAACCTCCACGCCCTCCTGGTCGGCCACGGACGCGCAACACCGCTTGAGATAGTCCAGTCCGTTGTAGCTGGCCGTAACAATGGAGAACTTCGGCTTGTTCATGCTGAAATTCCGGTTACTTCGCGATAGATGTCCATGTGCCGGTCGGCCACCACATCCGGATCGAACCGACGACGGGCCTCATCGCGCGCTAGCGCTCCCATCTGCAGGGCTTCTTCCCGGCGCACCAGCAACCGATCCATGCTTTCCCGCAAACCGGATACATCGTTCGCGTCAAACAACAGGCCCGTCTCGCCATGTCGGATCAGCTCGGGTATGCCGCCCACGCGCGAGGCCGCTGCGGGGACACCGAGCGCCATCGCCTCGAGCAGGATCATCGGACAGTTGTCTTCCCGTGTCGGCAATATCAAGGCATGAGCCTGCTTGAGCAATTCGAGCGCCTCGCCGCGCCGCAGATTGCCCCGGTAAGAGCACCAGGGCCGCTGGTTGACGCGCCCGATGAAATCGCGGAAATACGCGGTCTGCTCGTTTGTCGAACCGGCAAAAACCAGATCGAATTCATGCTCCGCGACCAGCGCGTCGGCGGCCTCGATCAACAGATGGGGACTTTTCCACGGCACGATACTGCCGAGACACAATACGAGCGGGCGCGATGCAGGCGCGGTCTGTGCGTGGAGCAGATGTCGATCCACGGCGTTCGGCACCAGCCATGTGCGGCGGGCCAGATGCTCCACGGCCGCGCGGGTATGCTGGGATATGCATACGACGCCGTCCGAGCGCGGTATGGTCAGGCGTTCCAGACGGGCGCCCGTCCACAGATGCGAGAAAGGCGGCGCGCGATGTACGCGCGCCAGCACACGCAGGTTCCCGTGAATGGTCAGGACATTGGGATATCCGGAGCATACGGCCGCGATCCCGCACTCACGCTCGGTGCCTTGTCCGTGCACGATGTCGGGTCGCAATTGCCGGAGGAGGCGGCGAACCGCCATGATCTGCCCCATATAAACATGACGCAGGCGGCCCGCGCGCCGCACCACAAGCGAATGATAAAAGACATTATCCGCGATGCGTTCCGGAGCGGCCATCGCCTCCCGGTTGCAGCAAACCACATGCACTTCGCAATCGCTACGCCGCTGGAACCCCTCCAGCAACGCGGCCGGCGCCGACCCGAAATAGGGCGATGGATCCTCGTACCGCTCGAACACATCGCGACTGTCCGCGGTGATCTGAACGATCTTCATGCGTCGTTCCGACGAAATACGCGGTTGTGCCCCACCTGCAGAATCTCCTGAAACATCGCGCGATCGATCTCGGCGGCTACGCGGGATGGTCCGGGATGTCCGGCGGTGGCAAAGGGCGGAGGGCGGTAGGATGTGGTGAGGCCGGCATCGTCGAGCACGATCAGGCCGCCTCGCGCAACAGCCCGCGAACAAGCCGTCCAATCCGCGCACACGACGTCATAGTCATGATTGCCGTCGATATAGATGCAGTCCCACGCGCCGGCGGCGATCACGGCCAGCGCCTCGGGATCGGTGGAATAGGCCTTGATCAGGCGCGGCTCGGGCAGATCGAAGTGCCGGAAATTGGCCCGTGTATCCTCGAGATAGTCCAAGTCGGTTAGATATTGCGAGACGGAATCCCCGGCACTGGTAAACGGGGAAATACCCGTTACCTCGCAGGCCAGGCCCTCCCGCTTTGCGATCAGGGCCACGAGGCTGATGGTTTGCCCCCGATACACACCGATTTCCAGAAAGCGCGCGGGGCGATACCGCCGAATCAGTCGCCACCACATGGTGTGGAACGCATCCTCACCAAAACCCCGGCCCTCCGCCTCGAAATAGCGTCGATGCGCACGAAGCGCCTCCGGAAGCACACGATGAAAATCCTGAAACGCGCGCTGATAATACGCGCTCGGATCGCGGAGGCTGGTTTCGAAATCCTCGGGTTCGATCAATGTAATGGAAGGGTGCGCGAGGAGCTTCTGCTGCGCGCGGTGCGCGCGCCAGCCCACGTACCGCCCCTTGGCGTATTTGAGCGGGTTCATGATGCTTTGCCGGCCAATCGCCGGCGATAGCGCCATCCGGTCCAGATGCGGGGAATACGCTCGACACCCCCATACAGTTGCGTGACCGCGCGGATGATGGAAAGCACAACCCCGGTGGATGTCTCTTCGCCCATTGCTCGCGCGACCATGGCCGGATTCTTTTCCTCGTACGGCTGTTTCCGCTCGCCGATACTCAGCGCCTGTATTCCGCGCTGGATGCAGAGCAGGGAGAGCAAGCACTGGTCGAACCGATGCTCAACAAACCCGTCGAAGTTATCCTTACCGCAGGTGTTGGCGTCGTCGCTCACCAGGCGCCGGTCGGAACACCAGTTCATCCAATCCGTCGCCAGTTGCCGACTTTCTTCACAGGCCTTCCACAGGGAAAACGACGCCTGTACGGGTATGGCATCATGGAAACGCGGCTCATCACATCCGGTCAGAACAAATGCGTCGCGCTTGGTCCACTTCTTCATATCGCCATGCCAGGGGATCAAAACGCCGGGTAAACAGGACTGGCCGCGCTCTTCCGCCCAACGGATGAGGCGGGCTACGGGCCGATCGATCAGCTTGATCGGATAGACCCGCCCGACATCGCAGTAGAACAGCCAATCCCCGTCGCGCAGGGCCTGCAGTTCCGCCTCAATAATATACGGTTTCCATGCATAGTAACCGCCGCCGGGTTCGGACAGCGAGATCGAGGGACAGCGACGGGCGAATCCGTGCGCGAGCAATTTCGGGCGATTCCATTCGACCACCTCCTGCGCCGCGCCGGACGCAAGGGCAGAGCGCCCCAGCAAGCGCTGCCGAATTCGATAGACGGACCTACCAGCGTAACTGACCAGGCGGATCATGATCGCGGTTTATGATCAGGCGCGGAACGACGGCCCGAAGGTGATGCGGGCCGGTCGAAGCGCCGGATGCATGGAACGGGCCGGAACCGGCCGACGCTGGGCCGTACGCTGGCGCCCCTCCTCGGCCTGCTGTTCAACCCGCGATGCCAGATACAGAATCGCGAGCAGGATGAACGCGTTCACGAAGGATTCGCT
>CAYRPR010000233.1:0-4737 GCA_964425945.1 uncultured Verrucomicrobiota bacterium
AGTTCCCGGAGGGCTGTGACGATGTGACCATCTATTACGATTCGACGGGCCGCAATCTGGCCGCCGCCAATCCGGTTTACATCCATGTCGGGTACAACGGCTGGAATGGCGTCATCGATCCGAATCCGGCGATGACGGACGAGGGCGACGGGCTGTGGTCTTACACCTACTCGCTCGCTCCGGGCACCGAGGTGATCAATTTTGTCTTCAATAACGGTTCCGGCACATGGGATAACAACGGCGGACAGGATTGGAGTGTGCAGGTGACGGATTGCGAAGGACTGCCTCCGCCGCCGTCGGGTCTGGCCATTACCAATCCGCCGTCCTCCATCGTGGTGGCGAACGACGTGAACAGTTACACGCTTCAAGGCATCGCGCAGAGCATGGAAGGCACGCTCAACTGGTCCAACAGCCTGACCGGCGCGTTCGGTTCCTTTGATCACGCCGATCCGTGGACGCTGGCCGATGTGGCGCTGGGCGTTGGCGCGAATGCCATCACCGTCAGCGGCCTGACCATCCCCGTTGAGGGGATTGTGACCAATGCGGAGGATAGCGCATCCAATTACGGCGGCAGCTGGAGCAACGGGGACAACTTCGGAACCGGCTTCGGCGCCTGGGCGATCACGCCGAGCGGCACCGCCGGCACGTTCATCGGCGCGGACGGATGGGGCTTGTGGTCGGAAGACGGAAGCGGCGTGGAGGCCGTACGCCCCTTCTCGCAGGCGCTGGACGTCGGCGGCACCTTCCATATCCGCATGAAGAACGGCTGGATCTACGAGTTTGGCAACGGGGGGTCCTTGGGCATCGAACTCCTGAACAGCAGTGGCGTGTCACAGTGGTATCTCTATTTTGAAGGCGGCGACGCCTTCTACACCACGCCGGACGGGTTCACGGATATCGCCTGGACCGACGCCGGTCTCGATATCGAATTCACCGTTACCGGAGCCACCAGCTTCAGCGTGGATGTCACGCCGGTGGGCGGGGGCGCCACGCGGACCTACACGGGCACGTTCAGCGGTCAGATCAATCAGATCCGCGCCTGGTCCTGGCATAACGGAACCAATGATGGAAACAACGATATGCGGGACTTCTTCATCAGTAACCTGAAGATTGTCACTGAAGGAAGCGGCGAGGCCGAACCACGCAGTCACACGGTGTCCATCACGCGCCTGGAAGCGGAGGTGGAGCCCGACAGCAACGGCGACGGCATTCCGGATTCGTGGTACAATCAGTACAGCCTGAATCCGAATACGCCGAATCTCGCACAAGTGGATTCGGACGGAGACGGAATGACGAACTGGGATGAGTACATCGCCGGCACGCATCCGGTGAACGGGAATTCCTTCCTGCATGTGGACCAGACCGGTCACAGCCCGAGCCAGTTCAGTTTGCGCTGGCCGTCGGTCGCCGGCCGCGCGTATTCGGTGCATCGCTCGAGTGATCTGACCCAGCCGAACGGCGGGTTCAGTGCGATTGCTACAGGCCTCGGGGCCACGCCGCCCGTCAACACGTATGACGACGACACCGCCGTGGATCCGGGCACCTACATCTACCGGATCGAAGTGCAGATGGCGGAGTAAAGCCCGTACAAAGCGAGAGAGGGCGGGGACCGCGGTGTCCCCGCTCTTTTCCCCGTTAGATCGGCGGGCTCCCTTTTTCGCAACCCTGCGTATTTCTTTGCCACTCGGAGTTGCATGTCCGGCCGCAATCTGCTATAGATGCGTAATGGAGGTTTGCAGTCTATGGTCCGGTGGCCGGTGGACCCGGACGTGTGTTCTCTTGTTCCTGTTCGTGTCGCCGGCCTGCTTGCTTGCGCAGCCGTGTGAGCCGGGAACCTATAGCGTGACCGGCGAGGAACCCTGTGTGGATGCGCCGGCGGGCTACTACGTCCCGGATGCGGGCGCGACGAACCTGATCGCGGCTTCGCCGGGTTTCTATGTCCCCTCGTTCAAGGCGACCAACCAGATCCCCGCATCGCCGGGTAACTATTGTCCGCATCCCGCCATGACGACACAGATCATGGCGCCGGTCGGGTACTACGTACCGAACGGCACCGCGACCATGGCGTTCGTCGCGTTGCCGGGTTTCTTCGTGGATCAGACCGGCGCGACCAACCAGACGCCGACGGAACCAGGCTACTACACGCCGAGCATGGCTATGGTGAGTGCGATCCCCGCGCCCGCGGGTTACTTCGTTCCCGTTGCGACGTCCTCGTTCATCACCGCCGCGTCCCCGGGACAGCTCGCGGCCGGCGCGGCCGCGACGAACCAGATGGCCGTACCCGCGGGATTCTACGCGCCGCACGCGGCCATGAGCGAGGGCATCCCGGCGGCGCCGGGTTATTTCGTGGCGGAAACCGGCATGACCAACATGACGCAGGCGTCGGCGGGCTTCTATGCGGACGGCTTCGGCTCGACCAGCGCCCTTCCGGCCCAGCCCGGCTACTTCGTTCCCTACGAGGGCATGACGGAACCGGTACCCGCGCCGCCGGGCCACTACGTTGCGATCGCGACATCCCTGTTTGCCGTAGCGGCTCAGCCCGGCTTTTTCGTCGATGTGAGCGGCGCCACCAACCAGACGCCGATTCCCGCCGGGTTCTACACGCCCGTTTCCGGCATGAGCGGAGGCATCCCCGCGCCCCGGGGATACTACACGACGAACGGCGCATTCGAGCTCACCCCGGCGCCGATCGGTTTCGTAGTGGACGCCATGGCGGCGACCGGGGCGACCGAGGTGACGATGGGTTTCTATGCACCGCTGGAGGGTATGCGGGGGGCGATTCCGGCGCCGGCCGGCTATTATGTGCCGACCAACGGCTCCGCGGTCATCCTGCCCGCACCGCCTGGCACCTTCGTCGCGACAGTGGGCGCCGACACGCCCACGCCCGCGCCGTCGGGTACGGTGGCGCCCATCGAGGGCATGCACGGCGCTTTGGTCCCGGGGGATGCGGACAACGATATGGAGGTCTCGCAGGACGAACTGGACCAGGTGATCGGCGCATTCTGGGAATCGGCTTCATGGATTTCCATCTCCGACTTCGATCAGTTGGGCGACGGGACCCTGCAGTATGCCATCACCAACGCGCTGTCGAGCAGTGTGAGCGTCCATGTGTCCACCAATCTCCCGGACTTCGAGTTGCTCGGGACCGCCATCCCGCTCTACCAATTCCTTGATCCGGACAGCACCAATGCCGGCCCCCGGTTCTACCGGCTCGAGTTTCCCTGAACGGCCACAAAGGCATTGTCAGTCCATGATTAGGCTTGCCTGCAGGCCGGATGTGTAGAAAATTGCTGGCCTTTTACCCGGTATACCAAGGTAAGGACGATTCCGATGAGCAATAAAGCCCCATGGATTACCTATCGCCCGGAGCTGAAGGTGCTGGACTGCACCATCCGTGACGGGGGGTTGATCAATGACTCACAGTTCACCTATGACGAGGTGAAGGCCGTATACGAGACCTGCGTCGAGGCGGGTATCGATTACATGGAAATCGGATACATGAATTCCCCCGAGGTCTTCCCGAAGGATCAGTATGGCCCCTGGCGCCATTCCGCCGAGGAAGATATCCGGCGCGCGGTCGGCAACCACGACCCGAAGACCACCGGGCTGAAACTGGCCGTCATGATGGACGCCGGCGACAAGAGCGACTGGCAGCATCAGCTCCTGCCCAAAAAGGACAGTGTGCTCGACATGGTGCGCGTGGCCTGCTACGCGCCGCAGATCTCCGAAGCCGTCGAGATGCTGCACCATGCCGATGAACTGGGGTATGAGACCTGTCTCAACATCATGGCCATATCCACGGTCAAGGATGTCGAAATCGATCAGGTACTGGAGATTGCAAAGAAGACCCCCGCGCAGGTCGTGGTGGTGGTGGACAGCAACGGCAACCTGTATCGCGAGCAGGTGGATCATCTCGTGCGCAAGTATATGAAGGCGCTTGAAGGCACCGGCAAACAGGTCGGCATGCACGCGCACAACAACCTGCAACTCGCGTTTGCCAACACCATCGAGGCGATTATTCTCGGATGCAACCGCGTGGATTCGACCATGATGGGCCTGGGCCGCGGGGCGGGGAACTGCCATACGGAACTCCTGCTCGGTTTCCTCCGAAACCCCAAATTCAAACTGCGTCCGGTTTTGAAGCTGATCCAGGAGACCATCCTGCCCATGAAACAGCGCATGGATTGGGGGCCGTCCATCCCCTACAATCTGACCGGCCAGTTGAACGCGCATCCGCGGTATGCGATGGCCTTCCGCGACGGGCCGACCCCGGACGATTACGTCGCCTTCTACGACCAGATGATCCTGGAAGGCTGATCCCTCCTGTTGTCAGGCGGGGCGGAAAGTACTACGATCTATCGCAAAATAGTTTCCGGCTCGGCCGGAGACCTCGCCCTACCTTGAAAACATCGGGAACGTCGAAGAGAGGTGGGGCGAAGCCTCCCGCCTTCGCTCGGAAGCTTCGGCGAGGCAAGCCGGGTGAGCCGGATGGAGCGTTTGCATGTTGGCCGGGTTGTTCATCGTAAGCTGTCTGCTGTTCCTGTTGGCGTACCGCTGGTACGGGCGGTATATGGACAGGACGTTCCAGATCGATCCGAATCGGTCGACTCCGGCGCACACGGAACAGGACGGGGTGGATTATGTTCCAACCTCGCCGCTGATCCTGTTCGGACACCACTTCAGCTCAATTGCGGCTGCGGGTCCGATCGTCGGTCCGATCATCGCCGGACTGGCGTT
>CAYRPR010000234.1:0-4707 GCA_964425945.1 uncultured Verrucomicrobiota bacterium
AAGAACGGGAGCCAGGCGTGGAGGCTTTGACGAGGGACTACATCGCAGCGCAGATCGCGGAGGCGCAGCGCATCATGGCGGGGATGCTGGCGGACGAGGCGCTGATGGGGCGGGTCGGGGCCGCGGCAGCCGAGTGCGTGGCCTGCCTGAAGCGCGGCGGCAAGATCCTCCTCGCCGGAAACGGTGGGAGCGCAGCCGACGCCCAGCACATCGCGGGCGAGTTCGTGAGCCGGTTCGCCTTCGACCGGGACGGCCTTCCCGCCATCGCGCTCACGACGGACACCTCGGTCCTCACGGCCATCGGCAACGACTACGGCTACGAGAAGCTTTTCGCCCGCCAGGTCAAGGCCCTGGGCGCCCGCGGCGACGTCTTCATCGCCTACTCGACGTCGGGCCGGTCGCCCAATGTCCTCCGCGCCCTCGAGACCGCGCGCGAAAGGGGCCTCACCTGCATCGGGCTCACCGGCAACCGTGGCGGGCCGATGCGCGAGCTGTGCCACCACCTGCTCGAGGTTCCATCGGCCGACACGCCGAAGATCCAGGAAGGGCACCTCGTCCTGGGGCACATCATCTGCGGGATCGTCGAGAAGGCGCTCTTCGCGCCGCCAGCTGCCTGACCCGCGGCCCGCGTCGAGCCATCAGCCAGTCGCCACTCGAGACTGCCAGTCCGCGAGGATCTCCGCGAGCGCCTCGTCCATGCGATCCGACGGCGCCCACCCCAGCGCACGGAGCCGGTCGTTGCAGCCGCGCACCACCCGCTGCTCCGCCGGACGGAAGCGCGCCGGGTCCTGCCGGATCTCCGCCTGCACGTCCGCCAGCCGGACCATGCGCTCCAGGAGATCCCTCAGCAGGCGACCGTGGCCCGAGCACACGTTGTAGATCCCGCCCGCCTGCGCCTTCTCGATGAGCACCATGTAGGCCTCGATCACGTCGGTGACGTGCAGGAAGTCGCGGGTCACGTCGATGTCGCCCACCTCGACGACGGGCGCCGCGCGGCCCGCCGCGATGAGCGCGATCTGCCGCGCGAACCCCGGCAGGACGAAGGTGTCGGCCTGCCCGGCGCCGACATGGTTGAAGGGGCGAGCCACGACGACCTGCAGGTTCTCGGTCCGGCTCCACTGGCAGCAGAGCTTGCTGACCGCATACGGATTGCGCGGATGGAGGATGCGGTCTTCCCTGACGGGCAACTCCGTCTCGGGAATCTGGCCATAGACGTCGCCGGAGCTCACGTAGACCACGCGCGGCGAAAGGCCCGCTCGCTTGACGGCCTCGAAAAGCCGCAGCGTGCCGATCAGGTTGACGCGGATCGTCGCCTCGGGGTCCCGGAACGACTGCGGCACGTTCGACTGGGCGGCCAGGTGCAGGATCGCGTCGGGACGGTGCTGGGCGAGCACACGGTCGAGCTGAGGCGGCTCCAGGATCTCGAAGCCCGCCGGTGTCACGGCCACTTGGTAGCCGTGCCGGTCCCGAATGGCCGGCGCGAGACGCTGGATCCACTTGCCTACGAAGCCATGGCCGCCTGTGACGAGAAGGCACTTCACGTTCTGGATGGGGGAGCGGGTAGGGACCGGATCGGGCGGAATCAGGATACCGTCCGTGAATGACTGCATCCTAGGCAAAATGGCCCGATTCGGCAAACGGGATACGGTTGATGCGCGGCCAGGAGTGGCCCCGGCCGATATAATGGGATCCTCCACATCCATGGGCCAACAGATCGGCACTCGCCGTGCCGCGGGCCTGACCCCATGAACTCGCAGACCCCTGACCGGCCGGCTTCACACTTTGCTCTGGCGGCCCTGCTGGCCCCTTCCGTGGTGCTGGTATTCGTGCCCACGGAGCTGTACGTGGCGAACAGCCCCTTTCTCGCGTTTCCTCTCGTGACGCACTTGATGCTGGTGCTTCCCGCGGTGCTGCTCACGGCCGCCAGCGTGTTCCGCGCATTGCGGTTAGCGCCACGGCGGGCAACGGCTTTGGCCACGCCGATGCTCATCGCGTTCGGTCTCACGGTCTGGGTGCTCGCGACGTTCTTGCGCGACGGTGGTGGACGCCTCCTGGGGCGGCAGTTCATCGATCCTCCCCAGCCGAGCCCACCGAGCCTGCTCTATTACACGGCGTTGATCGGATCCTTGGCTGCGTTCACCTATTTCGGGCGAATACGGCCTGCGGCCATCGCCCGTCTTGGGTGGACCCTGGTCGGCCTGTTGACGGCCTACGCGACCTACGCGGTGGTGTCGGACGGCAAGCGAATGCCCGACCTCCTCGGATCTGCAAAGGTAGCCCAGTTCTCGCAGACGCAGCCGAATGTCGTGGTCCTGCTCATCGACTCGCTGCAGAACGACTTGGCGCTCTCGATTCTGAAGGAGGACCCGCGTCTGGCCGATGAGCTCGAGGGTTTCGTCTACTACCGTAACGCGATTAGCGCGTCTCCCTCGACGTACGGCAGCGTACCCGCGATCCACTCCGGCGTGACTCTCCAGGCCACGCCCAGCCTGTCGGAAACCTACGAGCTTGGCGTGAGGAATGGCTCTTTCCTGGTGGACCTTGCCCGCCAAGGCTACACGACATCTCTCGTCAACACGACTCGCGGCATCTGTCCCGAGGACATCGCCTTCTGCTCCACCACCGACGTGACGGTCGAGGGCTTCTTCCGCTCGGTCGTCGCGCAGTCGCTCTACCTGGTCGACCTGACTATCTACCGGCTTGCGCCTCGGGAGATTCGAAACCAGCTTTACAACGACGGCCAGTGGTTCCTTTCGACCGCCCTGCCGACCGGGCGTTTGTCACAACACGCGGCGGCCACGATGGCCCAGCTCAGCAAGGCGTCCACGCTGGACTCTCCCACGCCGACGGCGAAGTTCATCCATCTCTTTCATGCGCATCATCCGTTCACCGTCGATGCGGATTGCCGCGAGCGAGACGTGTCCTATACGCCGGAGGCCGCCAAGGCGGCAGGCCATTGCGCCCTGCGCATGCTCGCAAACGTAGTCCGCGCGCTGCGCTCCAAGGGGATCTACGACACCACGCTGATCGTCGTCGTAGCGGACCATGGCTTGGGAATCGTCCAGGGGCCCGACGGCAAGATGGGCTACGAATACGCTGACCCGTTCAAGCGCATGGTGACATTCGCGAGTGCGGCGATGGCGGTGAAACGGCTGCACTCCATCGGAGCACTGACCGTTTCGGAAGACCTGGTCTCGACCGCCGACGTGCGAAAGATCGTCTGCGAGCAGACAGGCGCCTGTGGTACGGCCGCCGCTCTCCTCGCAAATGGCGACCGCCACGTGCCCGTTCGGCGCTTCTCGCACTACGATTGGGAAGCGCAGTTTCATACCGCGACCCTCGAGGACAGGATGTCCTCGGTCGCGCACTTCATCGTCCGAGGCGACCACCGGAACCATTGGTCATGGATGCCGGCAATGGACAATGCCGAGTTCGAGGTCTCGGAGGTCAAGTTCTCGTCGAAGGACCCGGAGGCGGTCTTCGGCCCCGGATGGAGTCCGCCCTATGGCGCCGGCGAGCACACGTGGCGCTGCGCCATCGGGGACGCTGCGCAGCTGTACCTCAACCTCCCGGACGGTTCCCCGAGGATCACGTTCTTCCTCAAGAACAGCCCCGCCAACGTGGACCAGCGCGTCACGATCCGGTTGAACGGAGCGCCAATCGGAGAGGTCCGACCATCGATGACGGGATCGAGCCACTCCGTTCGCGTGCCGGAAGCGATCCGTGGCCGCGCGCCCGCCGTGGTCACGTTCTCGTTCTCGCAGGCGATTCCCCCGCCGGGTGACCCGCGCCCGATCGGGGGCTGTTTCTTCAACCTGGTCGTGGAGCGTGAATAGGGGCGCGCAGGATCGCCTCCGACACCACTCGGGCCACGGCCGTGGTGGCGGCCGACATGGGCCCGGGCGTGTCAACCCACATGGTGGTGTTCATGAGATCCCCATACGCAGGCTATTACGAGAGCTATCGGCCGCTCGCCCCATTGCAGCTCCTGCTTCGCGCGCTCACCACGCGCGGCTACTGGAGGCGCACCGCACTTCTCAACCGAATGAGCGATTACAGGAGGTTGAAAGGAAGGCCCGAGTTATTCCGACTTCACGGCCAACTTGAACACCACAGATGGTCGCTTGAGGAAGAGTGGAAAGGATACGACTATGGGGAGGGCTACTACTATCAGGGAAGTCGGGTCCTGGGGATCACCGGATTTCGGGACACAGAAGCAAGGGTTGAGTGCTACGGCCTGCTCGATCGGGTGAAGGGCAAGACGGTTCTCGACATCGGCTGCAACTCGGGCTTCCTGGCGCACGCGATCGCCCCTGCGGCAGAATCCGTCGTCGGGATAGAGATCAATTCGCATCTCGTGGATATTTCGCGCACCGTTTGCCGGTACTCCGGCTACCCGAACTGCCGTTTCCATGCGTCAAGCTTCGAAAAGTGGCTACCAGGAAACGAGACGTTTGATGTGGTCATGTCGTTGGCAAACCACTCGACATTCGATGGCAATACGGCGATCACCGTGTCGGAGTACCTTCAGAAGTGCGTCGGACTCTTGAACGCTGATGGACGTCTCCTGTTTGAGTCGCATGCTCCGGCATACGAAACCGAAGACAGGTGGAACAAGGTTCTGGCCGAACTGGAGGAGCGGTTCGAGATTGAAGACCGTACCGTGATGACAAAGGGCAATCACATGGATCGGGGCCGACGGTTTCT
>CAYRPR010000235.1:0-4705 GCA_964425945.1 uncultured Verrucomicrobiota bacterium
TCGGGTTGGGCTTATGGAAAGCATGGGCGAATACAGACACGTCTTCGGAGCCGCGCCCCTATACGGAAGAAGAAGTGGATCCGGACTATCTGGAATGGCTGGGCTTGGAAACAAAGGCGGAGGACAAAGACCTGACTCCGGACGAGGAGCAAAGGCGTCGAAGTCTAGGTTCGCGCGTCTTTGATCGTTTGGTAAGCGCCATGATGGCGCGATATGTGCTTGAAGGAAAAGTCGTGGACCAGGACGGCAATCGGCTTGATAGGGTCCAAGTGCGCATAAATAAGGCAAAGACGCGCGGCCCTGACCGGTGGGCTGAAGAGAAGGAGACAAGGCACATTGATGGGAAGTTTGCGTTTGATTTCGACGGCTACACGGTGATCTACCTCTACTTTAACAAGGAAGGCTATTACGAGGAGATGCGAACATTCGGACATGATGGATCGGGTGTTACGGGGGATGACATTATCCTTCGGGATCGCCCTGCAAGGCGCAATATTGTTGAGGATCGCAGTATCCGCGTGGTGATGGAAAAGATGGGGAACATTGTCCGGCTGGTTGAGTTCGGCGGAGGCCTGACATTCAAGATGGCGGACGGCGTGCCATCCGGTTCGGCGTTGAGTTTTGAGCGGGAGATGTGGGAGAAGACTCGAAGGGGTGAGCGTGACGTTAGTACGACCGTGATAACGAATCTGCTGGACTTGGAAAGCTTGCCGGTGCATTGCGTCTATATTCTGGCCGAAACGGATGATGACGGACGGGTGGCATCTGTCGAGTATGCCCGGCCCGAATGGCCCGAACGCCCATATCGCTGGCCCGAGAAGGTCCGGCTGATCATGAACAACCCGGAAGATGGTTTCATCGTCTTCAATCCCGAAGAAGATCAGCCCGCCTATTGGCAGATGAAGCGCGCTCCGGAGAGCGGTTATGAACGAGAAATGATTTTCACCGCAGATGACCTTCATGCGATTCGTGGGCTTACAGCCGCCCGATACTTCTGCTTCAAGGCAAATGGCTTGTACGGCAAGGGCCACGTTGGAAATGCCGAGCTAATCGATGGGGATTATGGCATGAAACTTGGTGCCACCTTCCGACTCCAAATGGACGGCACGCTCAACGTGGACACCGGCCGGCGGTAATTCCGACCTGCATATTGACGCGGAAAACAAGCACGGCACGGAGCCGCCGCCGAAGGATTATGAGTTGGATAAGGAGAAAGACCCCGGCAAATTCATTTTCGTCAACCGCGCCGATCAGGACGGTGACGGCATACCGGACTACGCGGACGCCGAAGTGGCCGGACAGAAAAGCCTCGTGCCCGTCGTTCTCGAAATCCGCCCGCTACAACTGCTGTGGGATCAACTGGCCGTCCGTTTCGTGTATCCGGGGGCAGGGGAACTGCCGGACTTCGGGGGGAATCAGGGACGTTCATTAAATATTAAATATTGACGGCCCTGCGGCCATTTGGTTTATTGGCGTCATGGCAAGGATGGCGCGTATTCAGTTTAAGGGGGCGATTTATCATGTCGTCTTCCGCGGCGTGGAGCGCCGGGACATCTTTCGGGACGACCCGGACCGCATCCGATTTCTGGAGAGTCTTTCCGAACGCGTGGCGGACTATCATATCCGCCTTTATCTGTACTGCCTGATGACGAACCATGTTCACCTGTTGCTGGAAACCCCGGGCGGAAACGTGAGTCGGTTCATGGGCAGTTTGTTGACCAGCTACAGCACGTATTTCAATCTCCGGCATCGTCGCAGTGGCCATCTGTTTGAAGGGCGTTACAAATCGCCCCTGGTGGAAGGCGACCGGTACCTGCTGAAATTGAGCCGGTATATCCATTTGAATCCGGTCAGGGTGAAAGCCCTGCGGGATCAACCCCTGTCGGTGCGTCGGGACGCATTGCGCTGGTATCGTTGGAGTAGTTACCGGCCCTATGCGGGACTGGCGAGCCGGGAAGATTTTGTGGAGTACGGACCGGTATTGGACATGGTGGCGCGGGGTCGGGGCGGCCGGGCGCAGCGATACCGGCAGTATGTGGAGAGGGGGCTGGCGGAATCGGATGATGAACTTCAGGCGGTGATGCGAGAAAGCGGGCTGGCCATCGGGTCGGAAACGTTTCGTTCGCGGATGCTGGAGGAGCATGGTCGGGTGTCCGGTCAGCGGCTGAAACGGGAAGACCGCGCCTTTCGCCGCCGGCGGGAAGAAGCATCGGCGGAGCGGATCATGGCCGCAGTGTGCGACTACTACGGGGTTTCTCCCTCTGAAATAGTTCGGCTCAAGCCGGTCTTATCGCATTTGCTGGTGCGTTACGCGGGACTCACCCAAAGACAGGTGGCCGAGAAGCTGGGGTTGACCAGCGGAGCGGCGGTCTGCATGCAATTGAGACGGTTGCGCGTCGCGGATGGCGCGAATATGATGCGGGCGGCTCGAAAGATCGAACGAATATTTAATATTTAATGAACGTCCCTTATCCGGCCTCGGTCTTGATGAAGCCAGGTCACCGCATACCTGTTTACCTCTGGAGCGATCTAAACGAAGCGGTGGGAATGATCCCGCATCCGCTGAATAATGTGTTGAACAGGAATGCAGTGGCTTTGGGCTGGCGACCGAGAAAGCATAGCGACTTCGCGGTGGGTGAGGAAAATGATGCGAACGAGGAAATGTGGTTCCCGATTATCTGGGAGTGGTATTATCAGATATTGAGACCGGCCATTACAGTTGAGGAGGAATAGCATGGGTAAGGGCGCACAAGTGTCAAATACGAAACGAAATGAATTATCTGTACTCATATCCGTCGCCACATGTATCACGGTTGCCTGTCCGTTTGTGCGGTTAGCCTTTGCGGACGAGGATGAGGTTAAGCCGTACGTAGAGCGCGGCTACACAACCGAGGAGGTGGACCCTGACTTTCTGGAGTGGTCGATCCTTGAGGGCAAGGCAGCCAAGGATGAGTTGACGCCGGATGAGGAGCAGAAAAGAAGAATGCTTGGGTCGCGGGTCATGGATCGTATGCTGGGCATGTTCATGGCTCGATACATCCTGCAAGGAGAGGTCGTGGACCAAGACGGCAATCGCTTGGACGATGTACACGTTCGTGTCAACAAGGCGAGAGCGCGCGGGCCGGATCACTGGGCGGAAGAAAGGGTGGATCAGAAAGTCAATGGCACGTTTTCGCTGGATTTTGACGTTTATACAGCACTTTACCTGTATTTCAATAAGGAGGGTTACTACCAAGAAATGTTGTCCTTTGGCTTTGAGGGAGGTTCCGCGACGGGAGAAGACATTATTCTAAGGGATCGGCCGTTGAGAAAGAATATCGTTGAGAAGCGGGATATCCGCGTGGTGATGGAGAAGAAGGGGGATATTACATCGCTGATCGCATACGATTCCGCTATAAGCTGGACCACTCACCTTCAAGGTTGAAGACGGATCTGTATCGGGTGAGGCATTGAGCTTTGACCGGGAGATGTGGGAGAAGCGCAGGAAAGGTGCTGGGCATTTACGGCTTACAGTCGTAACGAATCTGCTGGACCCGGAAAGCTTGCCGCCGCACTGCGTGTATATCCTTGCCGATACGGACGATGATGGGCGGGTCATGGCCATCGATAAGGCTGGCTCAGGGTGGCATCGCCCGTACTACCTGCCAGAGAAGGCGCGACTCATAATTTGCGATCCCAACGGCGGCTTTGTCACATATGAACAGGATGAATCCGGCGATGAACACGCCTTCTGGTCGATGAAGCGGGCTCCTGAAGATGGGTATGTTCAAGAGCTTGTACTGGACGCAGACTGGTTGTTTCGGCGGTCTCCCCAGATCGCAAGGCGCGGTCCGGAAGCGGGAATCTATTTCTACTTCAAGGTGGACAATATGTTCGGCAAAGGCCGCATAGACGGTGTGGAATTGATTGACGGCGGGTATGGAATGAGGCTCGCTGCCACCTTCCGGCTCCAAATGGACGGCACGCGCAACGTCGACACCGGCCGGCGGTGACGCCCAAGCTCGCCCTCAACGCTTGCCCTGAAGCGATTCCGCCGTTGCGGGATCTGCTTCAGTCGGCCAGCAACGACCACGACAACCCCAAACTCCGCCCCGGCATCCGGCAGGCGGAATGAGTAGGACTGCGAAAAACAACCACGGGCCGGGAGGCCCGCGCCACGGTAGGCACCCGCTGGCAGCTTCCTTTCCTCCTCGTCGTTTGCGTCCATTTCACCCTTTTTTGCGCCGTTGCGTTGAAGAAGAGAATGTGTCCGGCGGCTCCGAATCCGGGGTTGGCGTATTCCGTTGATTTCTCGGGCATTGTGGAAGTCGGCTGGCCGGGCGGAAATATTTTCGCGAAATTTGCGAAAAGGCTGTTGACACGGTATATTGATCTGCGTATTAATGCGCTCTCTGACAATTAGTCAGTTCCTGACTGATTGATTCACTTATCCGAGCGGGGGCATGCCCTTGCGGTATGTTCGCGCTTGGTTGTTCTTTGATTACAGAATAACTCGTGACGCACTGCTTCGAAACGGAAGCGGTGTGATTTGCCAAATATGCTTGTGTCAGGGACTCTGAAATTCAGAGTTCGTACCGAACATAAATTAAAATAACTAGGATCAGGCCGTTCGTGGCGTCCTTTCGGGGGCGAGGCGGATTGGCATTGAGACTTTCTTTACGGAGAGTTTGATCCTGGCTCAGAACGAACGCTGGCGGCGTGGATT
>CAYRPR010000236.1:0-4704 GCA_964425945.1 uncultured Verrucomicrobiota bacterium
GAAGGATCAGCACCAGCGTTGTCGCAAAGACCATCGGCTTGGCCGCCTCGGAGTCCGGCGACTGGAACCCGAGATCGTAGATGTGAAACCCGAGATGCATGAACTTCCGCTCCAGATGGATGAACGGGAACACGCCGTCGATGGGAAGATTGGGCGCCAGGGCCACGACGCCCACCAGCATCAGCGGCGCCACTTCCCCCGCCCCGCGCGCCATGGCCAGCACCAGGCCGGTCATGATCCCCGGCGCCGCCGCCGGCAGGACCAGATGCTGGATCGTCTGCCATTTCGACGCGCCGCACGCGAGCGATCCTTCCCGCACGCCGCGCGACACGGCCGCGAGCGCTTCCTCCGTGGCGACAATCACCACCGGCACCGTCATCAGCGCCAGCGTCAGCGACGCCCACAGGATGCCGCCCGTCCCGAATGTCGGCGTCGGCAGGGCCTTCGCGTAGAGCAGGCGGTCAATCCCCCCGCCGACGAAATAGACGAAGAACCCGAGACCGAAGATGCCGAACACGATCGACGGCACGCCGGCCAGGTTGTTGATCGCGATGCGCACCGATCGCACCAGCGGGCCCTGCCGCGCGTATTCGCGCAGATAGATCGCCGCCATCACGCCGAACGGCATCACGGCGATGCTCATGATCAAGGTCATCACAAAGGTGCCGAAGATCGCCGGGAAAATGCCGCCCTCCGTATTCGCCTCGCGCGGATGTCCGCTCAGAAAATGGCCGATATGCGCGAAGAAGTGCCGCGTCTTTCCGAACACCGTCAGGCGGTTCGGGTAGTAATAGCGGACGATGTCGCCAATCGGGACCGAGCGTTCCTCGCCGGTGACCAGCCGATATACCAGGCGGTTGGCCCGCTGTTGTTCGCGCAGGGCGCCGGCTCGCTCAGCCAACGGTTCATACTCCGCCTGCAACGCCGCGATCCGCGCCCGCGCGGAGGCCAGCGCCGCCTCCTCTGCGGGCGTCAGCGGGACCACGCGCGCGTAATGCCGTTCCTCCAACTCCAGATCGCGCATCTGCAGATTAATGCGGCCGATCTGATAGCGCTCGATCCGATTGATTCGGTCGCGACGCGAGCCCGCCTCGCTCACCAGCCGCTTCAGCGCAGGATCAAAGTCCGATGCGTCCGCTTCGATCCGGCGGCCGTCATCCAGCTCCAGGCGCACGGGGAAAAACAGCGCGTCGCCCCATTCCATGCGTTCCGCGCGGATCACGTCGGCCGGATGGGATATGCGCTCGATATCGCCCGCTCCGAAGAACGCGAAGGCCTGGCCGAACGCGTCGCGATTGCCCATGAACAATTGCTTTTCACGGCGGTCCGCCGGGTCCGGGCTTACCCGTTGCGCCGGCGACAGGTCGCGCGGATCGCGCGCCTGTTCCGTGGCGATAACGCCCATCGCGCGCGCGCCGCCCATGAACCGCGTGTCGCGGTCCGCCCGGAACTCCACCAAAGCCACGTTACGCGGCCAGAACACGCTGATCCCGTTCAACAGGATCAGCGAGAGCAGGAACACGATCATGAACAGGCCGACGGCCAGGCCCATGCCCGTGACCCAGACATAGGTCTCGCCGACCGGTCTGATCTTCGTGCTCGCGTCCATCAGAGACGGGCGTTTGGGTTGTTGCAGCGTCGTTGTCATTCAAGTGTTCAGTGTTCGGTGTTCAGTGTTCAGGATTTCCAATGATTGGAAAAACGCATGTGAAAAGTTTCCAACGATTGGAAACTTCTTCCCTGAAACCCGAACACTGAAATCTGAAACCCTCATTCGACCGCCTTGTATTTTTCCCGCAGATGCTGGCGCAGGATTTCCGCGACGGTGTTCACCATGAACGTCATCAGGAAAAGGACCATCGCGCCGAGAAACAGCGTGCGGTACAACGTGCCGAGATACGGCGCCTCCGGCAGTTCGACCGCGATGTTGGCCGACAGGGTGCGCATGCCCGTAAACAGGTTGAAGTCGGTGACCGGCGTATTGCCGGTGGCCATCACGACGATCATCGTCTCGCCCACCGCGCGGCCCAATCCGATCATAACCGCGGAGAAGATGCCGGCGGACGCGGTCGGCAGAACGATGTAGATGGCGGTCTGCCAACGGCTTGCGCCCAGCGCGAGCGACCCGGATCGGAACGTGTCCGGTACGTTGGACAACGCATCCTCCGTGATCGTGAAGATGATCGGGATGACGGCGAATCCCATCACGAACCCGACGACGAACGCGTTGCGCTGTTCGAAACCCAGCCCCGTCACCGTGGGGAACCACAGGCGGAAATCGGCCACCCGCAGACCGGTATCCGGGTCGGTGACGACGAACAGGGCACGCTCCAGCACGGGGCCCAGCTTCCAGCCGATGACGGCGACCAGGCACATGACCGGCATGAACGCGACGAATTCGTAACCGGGCTTGAGTCGCATCCGGTAGCGCGCGGGCAAGTGTCCCCACGTGAATCCCAGCGCGTACGCGCTGACGATCACGGCCGTGACGGCGAGGACCGCGGACGGCACGGCGTTGCTCAGGATCGGCGCCAGCCACAGCGCGGCGAGAAAGCCGAGCACAACGGATGGCAGGGACGCCATGATCTCCATCGTGGGTTTGACGTAGCGCTTGATCTCGGGCTTCAGAAACTGCGAGGTGTACAGCGCGGCCAATAACGCGATCGGCAGGGCGAACACCATCGCATAGAGCGTACCCTTCAACGTGCCGATGATCAGCGGGACGAGCGACAGCTTGCGCTCGAAATCATCGCGCCCGCCCGTGGACTGCCAGGTATATTCCGGTTTCGACTGGCCCTCGTACTGGATTCTGCCGAAATAGGTTTTCCAGCTCGCCTGGGGATGCTTGTCGATCAGCTCAAAGACGTGAAGGGCGTGTCGCGTGTCGAGAAAGAGCAGACGGTCATAACGCGGGCTTAACGCCGCCAGCCGGACCTCAAACGGCAGTTCGGATTCCCACCGGACATTTTCCGTTGTGCCGTAGCGCAGGGAGGCGAAACGATCCCGTCCGATGAGGAACGCCTTGTTGCGCATGCCCGCCGAGTAGAACAATGCTCCGCCGTCCAGATCGGGAAAGGTCTTGGTATGTCCCCAGACCCGCATGTCCTGCCCGGGATCGCGGTAGATGCTGTACACGCGATTCTCGCCGGAATGGCTGGTGAAGACAATGGACACGTCGCCGAGGAGAAAATCCATGCTCGCGATCCGCGCATCGGCCAGATCGGCGAATGGCTGGAATATCTGGCGCGCCGCGAACGCGCGGCCGTCGAAGAAAAGATAGTGAACCCGGCCGTCGGTCGTTGCGACCAGCACGGAGTCGGCATCGGTTGGAATCAGCAGATGGGCCGGCTCGCCGTCCAGATGGTCGCTCAGATCATACGCGCGATCCACGCGGAGTTCACCCGCACCCAGCAAACTGCGCGGCTGGACGAGCGTTTCCGCGTGCAGTTCGTAACGGCCATCCACCTGCTGAATCGCGGCGGCGATCTTGCGTGTGCCGGAATCGCCGTACGCGATCAGGCGCACGGGAATATCCTCGCGGCCGATTCTCAGTCTCGGCGTGGCCGACAGGGCTACGTGGACCTCGCGGCCGCCGCGATCCGGGAAGGTCGGCCGATATTTGACATCCACAACGGAAAACCGGCCGTCCTTGAATCCATAGAGCAGTTGTGTCTTGTAGGCGTTGTATCGAAGGACGGTAACGTCCGCGTCCTCGGCGAACTCGGGACGCATCGTGAAATATCCGCGGTTATGCGGTCCGCCGGGATCCGCCGAATCGATGAAATGCAGTGTCCCCTGCCCGTCCGCGAAGAACGGCAACTCGGACCATTCATCGGATCCCATGATAAGGTAATCGCCCGCCGGCACTTCAAATGACGGTCCTGGCTCCACGGAGGCTCCGCGAAAGAGCGGCAGGATCTGGATCAGAATGAATACGAAGATCAGCGAAACGGCAACAATGATCGCCAGCCCGCCGACCTTGATGAAATGCGTCATGAACCGGTCAAACCACAACGTCGCCGGGGCTACGACAAAGCGTTCGGGGATTTCGGGTTGACCGGTTCTATTCATATTCGAGCGGTTTCGGTGTTCAGGTTTCAGGGCAGACTGGAAGCCTCCGGCCTGAAATCTGACACCTTGTCTGTGAAACCGGGTATTTGGGCGCACCGCCTGCCCCGCATGTGCGGGGCGCTCCAAAGAGATCGGCTACACCGGGCTTCGGAGCGCGGCTGTGTCCCGACTCCCGACGCGTCTCGCCGTCGGGATCGGGACCAGCCGCAGTACATGTCGCATGTGTTTCTCATGAAACCTTGTTACATGGCTCCCATCGTTTCCTCGCTGACGACCGCCGGCAACGGGAAATACCCGTCGCGAACCACGATTTCCTGTCCCTGTTTCGAGTTCACATATCGGATGAACTCGTAAGTCAGCCGGTCCATCGGCTCGCGCGGATTCTTGTTCACATAGACGAGCAGGAACCGGGCCAGCGGATAATCGCCGGTCAGGCAGTTCTCGGCGGTCGGCTCGAACAAGTCCTCGCTGTCCCCGGCGGCCAGCGGGATGGCCCGCACGCCGGATGTCAGATAGCCGATGCCGGAATAGCCGATGCCATACCGGTCCGCCGTGATGGACTGCACCACGGTGGAAGAACCGGGCTGTTCCTGGTAACGTTTGTCGTCGAAGTCACCGCCGCCCAAGGCGATG
>CAYRPR010000237.1:0-4694 GCA_964425945.1 uncultured Verrucomicrobiota bacterium
AGTGTCAAACCCGCCACGGCAATCAATAGACACAGCGATACGATGTGGCGCAACGGAACATTTCGACAAGCAGTACAGCCATGCATGACCCCGGCATAATGATCAATATTCCAATCAGTTACAACCAATTCTCCACAAAATGATCAAATGACTAAACTTTGCGGACCTCCAAGGGTAGCTCTATAGGAAAAGGATGGATCGAATATATGTCACACCATAACGCATCCGTGCCGGTCGAGGAAGACAAGCATCAGCTCATGGGCATCCATCTCTTGAAGGAACTTTGGGGCATCGACTGTGCGCAGCCCAAGGTGGAGGAAATTCCGGCGAATCTGAATACGGATATCTATCACACGCCGTCCACGCGCGGAGCGATACCGCCCAGAACACGATACTACCGATCTCAGTGACCATCGCACCTCCTGCGATAGTCCCCCGTCGCCCGGTTTATCCCCTCTAACCCGGGCGACTTCTTTTTGGTTTGTGCCCGGCCGTTAAGGCGCGATAGTAAGAACCGCGATGAACAGGCGAGCCGTATCCCGATCCCGCGCCCAGGCCACGGACCTTATCCGCGTATGGCTCCAGCGCCGCACGTTCCCCCGTGCGTTGCTGCGGCATACCGACGAGGATCGCCCGTTCGTGATGGAACTGGTCATGGGGGTGATACGACATCTGCGCACACTGGACTGGCTGTTGAACCAGCTGGTCGGGAAGCCGGCCGCCCCGCGCGTGCGGCCGGTTCTGCTGGTCGGCATGTATCAACTGCTGTTCATGGATGATGTCGCGGAATACGCCGCCATCCACGAAACCGTGGAGATCGCGAAGTCTGCGGGCGGACAACGCGTGGCCGATTTCACCAATGCCGTGCTCCGGCGCCTTCAACGGGAGAAGGCGATCTGGTTGAAAACGCTGTCCGATGCGCCGCCGGGCATTCGAACATCGCATCCCGACCGCTTGATCGAACGCTGGACCGCACAGTTCGGCGCTGACGACACCCTGCGATTCTGCGATTGGAACAATCAGCGCCCTCCGACTGTGATCCGCATTGACACGGCTCGCACCTCGATGCACGCGCTCGGCGACGCGCTCACGCAAGCCGGTATCGAGGCGGAGCCGCACCCGTTCGATCCCGACCGCTTCCTGATCAGCCGGTCATCCGCCGACGTCACGCACTGGCCGGGCTATGCGGAGGGTCATTTCGTGGTGCAGGATCCTTCCACGGCTACGGCCGTGGACCTGCTGGCCCCGCGGCCCGGCGAGATCGTGTTGGACGCCTGTTCCGCCCCCGGCGGCAAGACTTTGCATATGGCGTCCCTCATGAAGGACGAGGGACGCCTGTGGGCCGCCGACAAATCGGAAAGCCGTCTGAGCACCGTGGAGGAGAACCTGCGGCGTTGCCCCTACTCTTGTGTCACCCCCATCGTCGCCGACCCGTCCGGTCGCGCGCCGGGTGCGTGGACGGGCACAGCCTTCGATGCCATCCTGCTGGACGTGCCCTGCTCCAATACGGGCGTGATCCGTCGCAAAGCGGACATCCGGTGGACCTTCAGCGAGGCCCGCCTCACGCATTTGCTCGCTCTTCAACGAAGCCTTCTCGAGGGCGCGTCACGATGGTTGAAACCCGGCGGCCGGATGGTGTACAGCACGTGCAGTCTGGAACGGGAAGAGAATGAGGAACAGGTCGCCGGCTGGCTGAGCAATCACCCCGAATTCGGTCTCGCGCAGGAGCGCCGGCTGTTTCCGCCGGACTCGCAGACCGACGGCGCGTACGCCGCGCGATTAAACCGAATTGAGTGATGTTTGAGGCGCCCATAGTTCAGATCCTGACTGCGTTCGTGGCCATTCTGGTCCTCGAACGACTGCGCGTGCCGCTCGGTCTGGCCTTGATCAGCTCCGGGATCGGACTGCACTTCTGGGCGGATCATGATCCCGCGCACACGTTGCGCGATTTGGGGCAGTCGCTGATCCAATCGGACTTGTGGCTGTTGCTGGCGGTCTGCGCGTTGATCATCGAACTGGGCCGCCATATATCGGAGGAACAGAATGCCCGGGCCATCATCGATACCGCGCGCCGTTGGGGCGGGCGGCACGGACGCGCCCTATCGTTGATGTTCATCCCGGCGTCCATCGGTTTAATTCCGATGCCCGGCGGCGCGCTCTTTTCGGCTCCGCTGATGGCGCAAGCCGTGGCCGGCGCCGATTGGCGGTCCGAATGGAAATCCACGATCAACTACTGGTTCCGCCATATCTGGGAGTACTGGTGGCCGCTGTATCCGGTCGTCATCCTCACGCTTTCCATCTTCCCGATTCAAACCTGGCAGTTCATGGTCGTGCAGATACCCATGACGGTTCTGGCCGTTGCCGTCGGTTACTTCCTGCTCATTCATCGCCACCTGAATGCGCTGGCGGAACCCGAACCGCCCTCCCCCGCGTCATCCGCGACCTGCCTGCACGTCGGCTTGCCGTTATTGATCGTCGTGGCGTTCACGCTGTTCTTGCCAAACGCGTTCGCATGGTTTGGCGAGGTCATCACGCCGCAGAACCGGAAGATGCTGGCGTTGGTCGCCGGCCTCGTGGCGGCCGTGGGTATGATGTGGCGGCGGCTGCCGGCGGATAACGCCCGCCGCTTCGCGCGGGCCCTTGTCCAGCGGAAGACGATCAGCCTGATGACCACGATCGGCGGCGTGATGATCTTCAAGGCCATGCTGGAATTCTCCGGGCTACTGCCCCTGGCTGGACAGGACCTCATCGCCGGCGGCATCCCGCTCGTCATCGTGGTGGCCGCCTTGCCGTTTGCGGCGGGGCTGGTCACGGGGATCGCCATCGGCTTCGCCGGCGCGTCGTTCCCGCTCCTGCTGGGTCTGGTCGCCCTGCCGGACAGCGGATTGGGCATGATCTCCACCATGGTCCTGGCGTTCGGGTTCGGTTACGCCGGCATGATGCTGTCGCCGCTGCATCTCTGCTTCGTCCTCAGCCGGGGCTACTTCTCCGCGCGACGGCGCGGCATGTACCGGTACCTGATTCCCGGCCAGATCTTGATGATGGCCGGAAGTGTCGTATTGTACGCGGCGCTTGTGCGCATCGGATGGTAAACGTGAATCTGCGATCGCATATTCAGAACCGCATCGTCCGGCCCATACTCGACCTGCTGAAGGCGGGCGTGACGCCGGAGAAGATCGCGTGGAGCATCGCGCTCGGAACCGTCATCGGGATTTTTCCCCTGCTCGGGACAACCACCCTGCTCTGCGTCGGCGCCGCCATCGTCCTGCGACTCAACATGATCGCGATCCAGCTGTTCAACTGGTTCGTCTATCCCGTGCAACTGCTGCTGATCCTGCCCTTTATACGCGCCGGGGAATGGATCTATCGCGCGCCGCCGCTTCCGCTGACCGCCGAACAGATCGTCGAGCGGTTCGGGAACGGGTTCTGGGACGCGCTGTTCAACTTGTGGCAGACCGTCCTGCACGCCGTGACGGCGTGGCTGCTGTGCGCGCCGCTGATCGCGGTCGGGCTCTACGCGGTCCTGTCGCCGATCTTCAGGATATGGCAGGTCCGGCGCACGGCCGTTACTTCCGCCCGCTGATCAACTGATCCCGGAACGACCTGTTGGCCGGACGCTCCCCGAGCCAGATGGCATAGTAGATCCGCGCGAAGTCGTCGCCCTCGATGCGGCCCAGGGGTTCGCCATTGTGCGCCAGTTCCGTGCCCCGGCCCGGCACATAGGTCAGGCTGTAGCGGTCACCGGGTTTGACATCGACGTACCATCCGTTGATCCGCTCGATCCGCTTCTCAACCGGTCTCAGTTCCTCCGGCGCGAAATTGTCGCGCAGGATGGCCCAGGCCGCGCGGCCGAAATCCTCCGCCGGGATCGACCAGAAATATTCCAGCTCCAGCCGCTTCGGCACATTGGACAATACCTGCGCACCGCGCACGGTATCGCCCAGGTACAACGCGCCCACATAGGCCTTGATGACGACTCGGTAGCGCAGAAGCCCGACGCCGTACAAGCGGAGCGACGTATCCTGCACCGTCACGCGATCGGCAAAACGCACCCCTTCGATAACCACGCCGAAGGCCGGCATGGCGCACAGACAGAGCATCAACCCCATCAATCCCAGGCGTCGCATCATCGAATCACCGCCTCCATGTTAATCAGTCGCTCGATCGCCCCGGCCGGAGGCCGCTCCAGCGGTCGTTCAAATACCCGCTCGAAATGACCGGAGAGGGCCCGACGCACCGCCTCGCGCGACGGGCAGGCGGATGCGAGGATAGCCTGCAAGGACGTCACGCGATCCCCCGCCAGCCCGCAAGGTACGATCAAGTCGAAACCCGACAGGTCCGGACTCACGTTGAAACTCAATCCGTGCCACGTCACCCACCGCTTCAGGTGGAACCCGATCGCCGCGATCTTGCCGGCATCGGTCCAAGCTCCGTTTTTCCCCTCGACCCGAAAGGCCCGCACGCCGAAATCGCCCGCCGTCCGGATCGCGATCTCCTCGAGGTTGTACAAGTAGCCATGCGCATCCGCCTCGCGGGTGCCGAGTTTAAGAATGGGATACATCACCCACTGCCCCGGGCCGTGGTAGGTGACATCGCCCCCGCGCGAGGCCTGTTCGAAATCCACGCCTCGCTCACGCAACGATTCCGGGGATACGAGCAGGTGGTTGCGCCGGCCGCGTCGGCCCAGCGTCACG
>CAYRPR010000238.1:0-4661 GCA_964425945.1 uncultured Verrucomicrobiota bacterium
CACCGACATCATTTCCCCGTCCCTTTCCTTTCGCCGCCACTGTTTCTCCGTCCCTGTCCCTTCCGTCCCCTCCTATTTCAGGCCCATCTGCCGGAGGATCAGACGATCGATGACGCGACGGGGCAACAGGGCGTGAAGGAGCACCTGCAGGCGCGCGTTCGCGCCCACGAGATAGCGAGATCGGGGCCGATGTGATTCGAGAGCGCGCAGGACGGCCTGCACGACACATTGCGGAGGGATGCCGCCGCTCTTCCGCCTAGCCTTGTCAAGCACGGCGCCGATCTGCGTCGCATACAGGAAGCGGGTTTCGGGAGCCATATCGTTCATCACGCGGGTCACGGTGGATTCCACCTTGCCCCACAGCGGCGTTTCAACACGGGCGGGCTCGATCAGACTAACGGAGATCCGCCATGGCGCCAGCTCCAATCGCCACGCGTCGGCCAGGGCCGCGAGGGCATGTTTGGACGCGCTGTACGCGCCGATGATCGGCTTGGCCAATCGCCCGTTGATCGACCCCACCATGACGATGCGCCCCCTCGCCTCGCGGAGCATGGGCAGAAAAGCCGCCGTGACCGCCTGTACGCCGATCACATTGACTTCGAATTGATGCCGGATGTCAGCTACGCTCAATCCTTCGAGTGGACCGGGAACGACCACGCCGGCGTTGTTCACCAGCGCGTCGAGCCGGGTCAGGTCGCACGCTGTTCGCAGATGATCGCGCGCCTGCGCGATCGATTCGGCATCCGTCACATCCAGGCACACGACCTCCGCACCGGGAACATCGGACAGTTTCCCGTCCCGCGTCCCCACGAACACCCGCCAACCGCGCTGGACGAGCGCTCGCGCACATGCCATGCCGATACCGGACGAACCGCCCGTGATCAATGCCGTCTTGTTCATCGATTCATCATACCAGGTTATATCGTCCCGGGGAGATTATACGATGCGGATCGAACACCTGCTTCAATTCCGCGATTGTCTTCCAGTACGGATCGTCATCCCGCACGATACGATCCATGACATCGACACCGAACCGATACGGGATCATCCCCTCACGCATATACTCGTCATACAGGCGATGCATCAGTTCCTGCGCCCGGCCGGATTCATCGCGATCGCTCCGATTGAAGCTGACGTTCACCACACATTCCGCACATCGGGAATCCAGAATGTTCAAGGTGATATAGGGCGCAAACCGATATTGCGCAAAGAGCGTTTCCGCCATGGAAGCGGCGCGGACCGCCATAGCGCCATCCGCCGGCATCACGGGCAGGCAGTAGATCATGCCTACGTCGGCCGTGTCGGGATCGTATCGGCCATCGGCCGGCGGCGGCAATCCTATCGCGGTGTAGAGGCTGTTGAGCGTTTCGTCGGTTGGGATGCCCTTGCCCAGACCATAATGCGCGATGACGCCCTTCATCACCGGCGTCAGCGCCGCGATCCCCGGCAGGAACGGAAACGCGCGGGCAAGAAACTGAATCCGACCGATAGCGGCGTCGTCCAGCACCATCACATCGGTGAACTCGCGAACCGCGCGGCAGACGGCGCGGCAGGAACGCCTCGCCTCCTGTCGCGCGCCCATGAGGCCGACCACGGCGCTCCATGCGCCGAATCCAAGCCGCTCCCGCGTCGCCTTGTCCGCACCCGCCAATCCCAAGGCCACTTCCTGCCGATGACGGTTGCCGATATGGACCACCGAGCGGATCACGTTATCACGCCGCAACGCGACCAGGCTATCCACCAGCCGCGCAAGATTTGCCGGGTCGCGCACCTTACAGATCACCGTGGCGTGGTATTCGGGTTCGGGCATCAGGTCGAAGGTCGCCGCGGTGACTATACCCAGGTTGCCCTGCACAAAGAGCCCGTCCAGTGACGGCCCCACGCCATGGCGGTAATGACGCGCGGTCAGCGCGCCGGGGACGTGGGCCATCCCGGTATGCAGCATCTCGCCGGTGCCGAGGACGACCTCCAGGCCCCAGATGGAATCCGCGCGCGAAGAGAAGTACCCGATGCCGCGTTCCAGGGAGTTGCCCAGCAGGCTGGTGTCGGCGCCGGAACCCGTGACATTCATCAGCAGGCGCATGCCCCGCTCCCGCAGATGCTCGTACAGCCGACGCTGGGTGACCCCGGGCTCGATGACGGCGTAATGATGCCGCTCATTGACCTCCCGAATATGATCCATGCCGCCGAGATCGAGTACCGCCGTGGCATCCCGGACCGGCAGGGCGGATCCCAAGCCCCAGTTCCGGCCGGTGCTGACCGGATGAATCGGAGTGCCGCATCGAGCGGCGATCCGAACGACATTCTGCACATCGGGGGTCGACGAGGCGTACAGCACCGCAGGCACGTTCCGCTTCAGGTCGCAGACGTTGGAAAGCCGGGCCGCCATGCGGGACGCATCCGACACCACGCGTTCGTCGCCCAGGGCTTCGCGCCAGGACTTGATTGCTTCCGGCCAGTTGTGATTGCTCATGAATGCCATGCGCGCATCGGTCGCGCGCGATCAGGACGCCTTGGGAACGGGTTCCGGGTGCAAGGGCAGGTGAACGGTGATCTCGGTTCCCCGGTTGACTTCACTGCGGATCTGAATCATTCCCTGATGATCCTCTATGATCTTCTTTGCGATGGACAAGCCCAGTCCGGTGCCCTTCCCATCCTTCTTCGTGGTGTAATAGCGTTCAAACACCTTATCCTGATCCTCCGCCGGAATGCCCGGCCCGTTGTCGGCCACGCGGATGCGCGCGGAATCGCCGTCCCGGTCACAGGTCACCTCAATCCGGCCGCCCGCGTCGGACAACGCCTGCACCGCATTCGTCACCAGATTATGCAGGACGCGCATCAACTGCGGCGGACTGGCCATAACCGTCAGCTCGTCCAGCACCACATGATATTCGATGGGTTCGGACTCGGGCGGACGCAGGATATCGGCGGAACGAACAACATCCCGGATCAATCCGGACAGGGCGGTCGGCTCGCGCCGGTCCATATCGGCCTTGCCGAACATCTGCCACATCCGTGCGAGTTCATGGCAGCGCTTGATGTTCTTCTCGATGATATCCAGGTACTCGATCGTGTCACCGGGCACCGGGCCCATGGCTTGCGTGGCGCGCAGTTGGTCATACAACAATTCGCAGTATCCCATCACGATGGTCAGCGGATTGCGCAGATCGTGCGCAAACTCCGCGGAAGCCAGACCCAATTCGGCCATCTGTTCCTTCTGCTGGAGTTTCTCCGTTAAACTGCGATTGAGTGTCGCCAGATCGTTCATGGCGCTCATCCGGCGCCGTTCCAGATGCGTGCGGGCCATGTTGCGCTCTATGGCATCCTGAATTTCAGCGATGTCAAACGGCTTCTTGAGATAGTCGTTGGCCCCGTGACGAATCGCCTCCTGCGCGGTTTCCAGCGCGCCGAAACCCGTCAGCATGATCACCGACACCTGCGGATCGATCTCGCGAATCAATTTGAGCCCCTCGATGCCGCTCTTGCCGGGCATGCGGATGTCGAGGATGATGAGGTCGGGTTGATGGTCCTTGAGCAGATTCAGGCCCGCATCCACGGAGTCGGCCAGAAACAGCTCGTGCGTGTTCTTAAGCAGTATCCGCAGGCTCTCGCGCGGCCCGATCTCGTCGTCAATGATCAGTATTTTACCCATCGCACTCCGGGCCGCCGCGCCCGCCGTTCGGGCTAGAACGCCCTCTTGTAGGAAATCTGGAACAGGTGGGAACTCAGATCGTAGTCCCCGTTGTACGGCTCCACGATATTGTTCCGGACCTTGCGCTCCTCGAAGATGCTGTACGCGTAGGCGATATCCACCGTATTGGGTCCCCGTTCATACCCCAATCCGACGGATACGAGATGACGATCGGCATCCGGAAGCGGGGGCGCCATCGTGCGGAACGGGAGCGGCTATTCCATGAAGATGTATCCGGCGCGAACCGTCCAAGGCTCCATCGCGCTCCAATCCAAACCGAGGCCGACGGTCCATGTGTCCTTCCAATCCTGTGGGATGGCCGGGGGAACCAAGCCGGTCGCGTTGTTCACCCCGATATCGATCGGCAGTTCGTCGTAGCGGGAAAACTCGATCCATTCCACATCAACGCCGACCCGGATTTTCTCGTTGATCTTGAGCCCGTATCCAAGCGCCGCCATGGCGGGGAATGTGATCTCCGTCTCGAAGTCGCTTCGCGGCAGGGGGATTTCCGAAACCTTGAAATCGCCCTCGTAGTCCACCGTTACGGGCGTGTGATAGACCAGCGCGAGGCGCTGACGATCCGTCACCTGCCAGGTGATGCCGACGCTTCCGCCCACGCCGTCACCGTCCGCATCAAAACGCGCGGTGCCGTCCGGCATGCCGGGGCCCGACGGGACAATCTGACGGATATCGAGTTCCGACCAGAAGATCCTTCCGCTCAAGCCGACGGAGATCCGGTCGTTCAAGCGGGCCGCGATCGCCGGCGAGAAATTAAGGACCGCCAGTTCGGCAAAATAGGGGGCCGTGTATCGAAACACGCTCGTCTGGCTCCACTCGGTGGATTGGCCGAACGGCGTGGTGATCCCGAGACCCACGGCGACCGGCGCGTCGTGAATCGGCCATGCGGCGTGGATATTGGGAAGGACGGCGCCCGACCCGAGCGTCTTGGCTTTTTCGCCCAGCGGGGATT
>CAYRPR010000239.1:0-4627 GCA_964425945.1 uncultured Verrucomicrobiota bacterium
ACGCGCGCGGATGAGGATGATCATGACTCAACGGGCCGTCGGGCGCGTGGATGGAACCGTCACTGCCGAGCATGACGTAGGGCTCCCCCAGGATGCGCCACATGTTCTCCTCGCTCATGCCGAAGAATATCCCCGTCGTCTTCAACTCATCGCGATCGACCAGATGCAGGATGGCATCGACCGGTTCCACCCCCAATGCGCGCGCCACATCGACCAGCGGCGCGCCCTTAAACCGCTCGTTGTCGGGGTGATGGGTCGATCCGACGGTCACCGTAGGCCAGTAGTCCGGTCCGCGCTCATTCAGCATCTCTTCCCGGATCCGCTTCCGGGTTTCCGGATCCCGCACACGGGCCAGAATGGCCGCGTGACCGCCGTCCAAGGCCCAGTCCGGCAGCGTGATGTCGAGATCGGTGCAGGCGGCGGTGTACGGATACCGATCCGCGGCTACTTCCATCCCCTCTTCCCGCGCCTTGCGAATCCGCTCGAGTGCGGCGTCAAGCTTGTGCCAGTTCTTCTTGCCGGCCGTTTTGAGATGCGAGATCTGCACCCGGGTACCCGCCAAGCGGCCATATCCGATGGTTTCGTCGATGGCCTCCAGCAAGCCCGCACCTTCGCTACGCATGTGGGACGTGTAAATCCCGTCATGTCGCGCCACGGTCTTGCACAATTCAACGACCTCTGCGCGCGGGGCGAAGGTGCCGGGAATATAGATCAATCCCGTGCTCATCCCGCAACCGCCCTCATCGAGACTCCGCTCCAACAGGGCCACCATCGCCTTCATCTCGTCGTCGCGCGCCGGCCGGCCCTCGTAACCCACCACGCCCGCGCGCAGGGTGTTGTGTCCGATCAGGAGTACGATATTCACCGCGGGCGTCGTTTCGTCGATCAGCGCGCGATATTCCGCCACGCTGGACCATGCGCGGGGATAGTGATGCGACCGCCAATCGGACGGCATGCGATACTCACCCATCAGCGGCGCGGCGGATGCGCCGCAATTGCCGACCACTTCCGTGGTCACGCCCTGAAAAATCTTCGCTCGGGCGGAAGGTTCGATCAGGGCGTAGGCGTCCGAATGGGAATGCACATCGATGAAACCGGGACACACCTGGCGTCCCTTTGCGTCGATAATCGTCCGGGCTTCGGCGCCGCTCAGGTCGCCGACATCCTTAATGGTGTGACCGACAACGCCCACATCGGCATTTACCGGAGGAGTCCCCAGGCCATCGAGGACGTTGCCGTTGACGATTTTCAGATCGAAGATCATGTCGGAACAGTCTGATCGGACGGATCCGCAGGGGGCGCCGGCTCGGGCTTCGGATCGTTCCCGCCGAGGCGCGCAACGACTTCGGCCTGGACATGCTGGAGTTCCGACAGCTTCAATTCGGGATCGCGAATCAGAAAGGTTTCATTCGTCTTGCGATGTTCATATACGCGGATCCTGGTGCCGTCCTCCCGAATCTGCACATCCTGCTCGACGAATACCCGGCGCCGCTCGAGCATGACGGCGAGGATAAAGATCGTGTTGAGATCGGCCGCGTCCTCGTTTTCCATCAGCTTGCGCAACAGGGACTCCACCGTCTCCTTCTTCAGCGGCTCCTCCGGCGGGGGCGGCGGCAGACGAAATACGCTTTTCCAGGAGCTCAGGGACGGTTCGGCCTGCGCCCCGGCCCAGCAGGTCGTACAGAAGTCCTGGCGCACGTAACCGTCCTCGCCATAGGTCAAACGGGAGTTGAACTCTTCCTGATCGGCGAACGGCTTGCCGCAGGCCGAGCAGGTTTCACCGCGCGCGCGGATGTCCCAATCCTGGTTATTTGCCGTCAACGTGCCGGTCCTCCGTCCCACCGTCGATTTTGCGGGCCCATGAACTTTCCGGATACCGCTTCGATAACTCCGCCAGCGTATCCCGCTTTTTCTTGTCCTCGCCGCTCTCGCCGAACGCCTGCGCCGCCTGGTACAGGCATTCGGGCGTCAGCTCCGGGTCATCAAACAGTATGCCCACGCTCATATAATACCGCGCCGCGCGATCCCAGTCCTTTTTTGCCTGCGCGACCTGCCCGAGCCCGTAGTAACTCCGCGCGCGGATGTCCATCAGGTCCGGCTCGGACGCCAGTTCCGCCGCGCGCTCGAGATACACTCCGGCCTCCTCATACTTTTTCTTCTTCCGGTTCAACTCGCCGAGATACAACGCCGCATCCGCCCCCTCGCGCGTGCGCGCGTCCTCGTTCAGGCTCTGTTCAAAGGCCTTCAACGCCTCGTTGTCCCTCTTCTCGCCGGTCCGGCCCCGTCCCAGCAGATAATAGCCGATCTGACGCCATGCGGGTGTATCCGCCATCGCGATCAATTCCTCGGCCGCGCGCGATGCATCGGAAAATTTCTCCTCGCGCAGTCGGTGTACGGCCAGCCATTCCAGCAGGGACGGCGGCATGTTTTCGCGCGCGGGCGTGCCGAGCAGTTCCTGGATCAGATGGGCCGCCTCGTCGGGCTGGTCCTGCCGTTGCAGGATCATCGCGAGGCGGAACCGGATCTTCTCGTCGAGTCCCTTGTCCGGCTTGCGCTTCGACGCCTCGCGCAGGGCCCTCTCCGCATCGTCCATCCTGCCCGCCTTGTCGAGCAGGATACTGCGCCAGTAGTGCGCCTCGGCGCCGAATACCGATTTGGGGTAGGTCTTGAGAAAGTCGTCCAGGGCGGCCAGCGCCGGCTTGTCCTGATCCAGTTGAATCCGCGCCAGCGCGAGCTGGTACTGCGTCTCCTCCACCAACTCGCTCTTGGGA
The DNA here is from genome assembly GCA_964425945.1 of uncultured Verrucomicrobiota bacterium. Taxonomy (GTDB): domain Bacteria; phylum Verrucomicrobiota; class Kiritimatiellia; order SLAD01; family SLAD01; genus CAYRPR01. Next base: position 2,772 of record CAYRPR010000239.1, read on the forward strand.
TACGACTTGAGCAACTGCTCCCAATCCTTCACGGCTTCCTTGTACTCGTCGGCCATGACCCGGCAGAAGGCGGATGAGAACAGCGCGTGCGGGGCGGTATCATCCTTCGGATGATCCTTCGCCAACCGGCGCAGAAGCTGTGACGCCTCCTTGTACTCGCCCCGCTTCTGCAGGAGACGTCCGAGCCGGTACATCGCCTTCGGCGCCTGCGGACTTTCGGCGAACTGATCGATGATGGCGCGATACTGCTTCTCGGCCTCCGCGTGTCGATCCAGCGCGGCGTGCGATTCGGCGAGCAGCCAGTGCAGATCGATCTCAATCTCCGGCGCGGGCTTGATCTTCTCCGCCTCCCGGATGGCCTCGTCGAACTGCTCGTCGCGGAATGAGATCAAAGCCAGCTCATAGGAGGCCAGCGGCGCCAGACGGCCGCGGGGGTATTTGTCGATCAGTTGCCGATACGCGTGGCGCGCTTCATCCGTCTGCTGGAGCTGACGCCGGCAATTGGCGGCGAGATAGAGCCAGTCCGATTCCTCGTGCCGGCGTTCCTTGTCCTTGAGCGCCTCCTCGCACAGCGTCAAGGCGTCGGCATGACGCCCCGCGTGATGAAACGCCCAGGCCGCCTGCAACTTGGCCTCCCGCGCGCGGGACTCGCCCGCGTACTCCTTCAGCAACCGCGCGTAGGCCTCCGCGCTTTCGTCGTAGGCGCCCTCGCGGAACTTCCGCTCGGCCAGTTGAAATACGGCCTCGGCGCCGACCGCCGCCGTCGCGGGTTTCTCGGCCGCCTGCCGGTACAGATCCTCCACGTCGCCCTTCCGATCCTGCTCGTCCTTGTAGAGATCGCCCAGCTCGAGCGCGGCATACGAGGCAAACGGAGAGTCCGGATATCGTTCCATGACGGACCGGAACGCCTGTTCGGCGTCGGCCAACAGCAGGAGACGTTTCGACGCGTAGCCCCTGTAATACTCGGCGCCGGCGGCGATATCCGCCGGCGGATTACGGGCCGTCAACGCGCGAAACAGATTCACGGCGTCGAGATACTTGCCGGTCGTGATGAAGAGTTCCGCGCGACGGAAATCCGCGCGCAAGGCATAAGCGCTGTCGCCGTACTCCCGCGACACGCGCAGATAGAACCGGTCGGCCGCCGCCACATTCTCCTGCCGGCGATAGCATTCCCCAATCCGATACAGCACGATATCCAGTTTCTCGAATGAAGGGGCTTCGCGTGCCAGGGCGAGATATTCGGTCATCGCCATTTCGTACATGCCGCGCGCGTAAAGCCCGTCGGCGAAGAGCATCTGTTCCTCGGCGTCAAAGGCCGCCGCGGGGGATCCGAGGACGAGGAGGAGGACGATGATGTCCCGAAGCACAGAGATGCGAGAGCGCGCGACGAACAGCTTCTCCATTATTCGGGAACTCCGGTGGCAAAGGAGATGTTCCAGATATCGGCCTGGCGGCAGAGGTCCAGCACACGAATCACATGCTCGTACGTCGTGCGCTTGTCCGCGCGGATCAGCACGGCCTGGCCGGGAAACAATTCGGTCAGGCGCGACAACGTGGAGGACAGTTGCGCGTCATCCACGATCTGGGCGTTCACCACCATTTCCCCGCCGGGCCGGATATTGATGATGATCTCGCCCGGCAGGCGTTGCGGGGTCTGACCGGTCTGCGCGGTCGGCAGGGTGATATCGATCTCGGTTTCCCACTGGGCGAAAATCTGCGAGGTCACGAAGAAGAACAACAGCAGAAACACGATATCGATCATCGGCGCCAGCTGGAAGCCCGGGGACTCGGCTTTGGCTTGTTTGCGGAAATTCACTTGGACTTCTTCTGAATGAGCTGGGTGAGAATTTCAGCCG
>CAYRPR010000240.1:0-4621 GCA_964425945.1 uncultured Verrucomicrobiota bacterium
GCCCAGCACGCGTTGCCCCGGCGTGCTCAATCCATCCGGCTGGGGGCCATAGGCCACGAGGGCCGCCACGAGCACGGCGAATCCGACTACCAGATAATGGTATCGAGCCAGTGTCGGTCCGGTTTTACCCAGGGCGCCTTTCGGTTCCCATACTTTGACCATGGCCATGGTGGTTCTCCTTGTCCGGCCTATTGATAAATGAATGGCCGGGTGACGGAAAGGAAGAAGTTATCATTTCATAATCCCAGGCGCGCCTGCTATAGTGGGACCCATCGATTCAGAAGGAGTCTGGCATGAAGGGCATTATATTGGCCGGCGGCGCCGGCACCCGGCTGTATCCGCTGACGCACGCGTTCAGCAAACAGCTCTTACCGGTATACGACAAGCCGATGATCTATTATTCGTTGTCGGTGTTGATGCTGGCGGATATCCGCGAGGTGCTGATCATCACGACGCCGAGCGACAAGGCCCTGTTTGAACGCCTCCTCGGGGACGGTTCGCATCTGGGTATGCGGTTGTCCTACAAGGTGCAGGATTCTCCCGGGGGTCTGCCGCAGGCGTTCCTGATCGGGGACGCGTTCATCGCCGACGACCGGGTGGCGCTGATCCTCGGCGACAACATCTTCTACGGCTATAAATTCTCCGCCATGTTGCAGGCCGCTTCCGCGCGAACCGCGGAGGGCACGGCCACCATCTTCACGTATCCGGTGCATGACCCTGAACGCTACGGCGTGGTGGCATTGGGCGCCGATGACCGCCCGGTCAGCCTGGTTGAGAAGCCGGAGCATCCGCCGTCGAATCTGGCGGTCACCGGTCTATACTTCTATGACAACCGCGTCGTCGAAATCGCGCGCGGCCTGAAGCCGTCGAAGCGCGGCGAATTGGAAATTCTCGACACGATCCGGCCGTACTTGGATCGCAACGAGCTCTTTGTTCAGCAGTTGGGCCGGGGTTTTGCCTGGCTCGACACCGGCACGCACGAGTCCTTGCTGGAAGCGGGAACGTTTGTCGAGACGATCGAGCGCCGGCAGGGGATGAAGATTTCCTGTATCGAAGAAATCGCGTGGCGCATGAAGTTCATCACTACCGCGCAACTGCACGAGCTGGGCGAGAAGATGAGCAAGAACGCGTACGGCCAGTATCTGTTGAACCTGGCGCGGTGATGCGCATGATCCGCAAAGCGACCATGGCCCTGTGGTTGATTTGCGCGGCGCATTGGGCCGGCGGGTGCGTGTCGTTTGACGCGTACCGTTCGCGATTTCACGATCCGAACTACATCATCACGCGCACCTTCTACGAAGCGCCGCCCGCGCGCGTCGCCGTGCTTCCTTTCGCCAGCCGGCTGGACACGCCGCCCCAGCGGGAGCGCTCGGATATCAGTCGCCGCGTGTTCTTCCAGCATTTTGCCCTGCTGGAGTTCGAGGATGTGGAATTGCGCCGCGTCGATCGCTTTCTTTTGGAGACGCCGTTGCCGAAGCCGCAAACACCGGAGGAGAAGGTCTCGGCGGTCCATCCGCGCAATCCGGTGCCCCATATGATTCAACTGATCAAGAAGCTGGACGTCGTGGGCATGACCAGCGTGGTGGACTTCCCGGCCCTGTTCCAGCACGCGGAGCGCATCGAATACGGCACATTCCAGGATCTGATTACCCGCGCCCGCGGGGACCTGGAGGCGGATGGGTATGTGGTCGGCATCGTGCGCGATTACGGGCGGTTCTACGCGGTGATCGCGTCGTCAATCGGCTTGTCGACGCGCATCGAATTGCGATCCGCCGAGACGGGCGCCCTGTTGTGGCGGGGCGAGACGCGCAAGCGGAACTTCTCCGTTCCCATCTCACTGAACCCGATCGATATCCCGTATCTGTTGTACTACACGTGGCGGAATTCGCGCGGCGCGGCGATGGATATGCTCGCCTACACCGTGTACCGCGACATGGTGCATACCATTCCTGATCTCGACGGGCCGGTTCGCGTATCGGTGCGCACGACGCGCAGGAACACTCCCTGGTACAACGAGCCGTCGATCTGGCGTATCTACCGCAAAGGGCTGCTGCCGGAAGGCGAGGAGATGGGTTTTCTGCTCGAGAAGCGCGGCTGGTATCAGTGCGAACATCCGGTCCACGGGGCGATCTGGATCGCGCGCAAATACGTCGAGGTCAGGGATGGGGAGGGGCGTGTCATCCGGCCGTAGTCCTCTGATGCGGCGCTTCTTCAACCTTGCCCGGATGCGAGATTTAAGGCATGGTGGCCTCCATCTCTAGACCCATGGGGAGGATCGATTGTCCGCCAAGGCCGATACCGCAGAACCGTCGCCGCAACATCTCGCCATTTTGTTCGCGGATGTCGTGGACAGTTCCCGCATGTATGCCACCTATGGAAATGCCGAGGCCCGGCGGATTGTGTCCGCGTGCCTGGAAGCCATGTCCGCGGTGGTGGCGGAACAGGAGGGCGCCGTCGTCAAGACAATCGGCGACGAGATCATGTGCCGTTTCCCGTCGGCCGACGCGGCGGTTACGGCGGCGGTGGTGATGCAGCAACGCGTGCAGGAGCAAACCCGGCAGGGAGAGTTGCACGCCAGCCTGAGTCTGCGCGTGGGTCTCCACGAGGGGCCCGTCGTCATGGAGGAGGCGGATTTTTTCGGTGATGCCGTGAACCTGGCCGCGCGCATGGCTTCCCTGTCCAAGGCGCACCAGATCATGACCACGCGCCACACCGTGGAGGCGCTGGAGGGCGGGTTGCGTCCGCTGGCCCGGTTTGTCGATCAGAGCACGATCAAGGGGCAGACCGGCGCGTTCGACCTGTACGAGATTGTCTGGGACACCAACGAGGCCACCCTGGCGACCTCGCAGACCGCGCGCGTGGCCATGCAGCGGACGCGCGTGGCGCTGGATCTGATGTTCCGCGAGAACGCCTGGACGGTCGATGTGGATCATCCGGTCATTACGATCGGACGGAGCAGTCAGTGTGATGTCGTGTTCGAAGACACCAAGGCGTCGCGGCTTCACGCAAAGATCGAATATGTCAAGGATCGCTTTGTGCTGAAGGATGTCAGCACCAATGGAACCCATATCCGGCTGGAGGATGCCGGCACGCATCTGGTTCGGCGCGATGAACTGGTCATCACGTCCGGCGGACTGATCTCGCTGGGGCGCCCGGTGGATACCGAATCGCCCCTGCTGATCCGGGTGGCATTGAGAAAGGACGTGGAACGATTATGAGTGGCCGCGCGCCGGGTTCGGCGTATCTGTTGAAGCCCGATGACCAGATCGGGGTCTACCGCGTGGTCCGGCCGCTGGGGGCGGGCGGCATGGGCGAGGTGTATCTGGTGGAGCACCAGCACCTCCGGAAGCGCTATGCCCTGAAGATCCTGCCGGCCGATATTTCCGGGGATGCCGACTTCATCGACCGTTTCCGCATCGAGGCGCGGGTGATGGCGGACCTGGAGCATCGCGGCATCGTGCGCGTTCATAACTTCGGTGAGGACAAGGGCCGGCATTTCCTCGTCATGGATTATGTGGAGGGTCCGGACGGGGCGCCGCGTACGTTGGACGACGAGTTGGCCTGGGGCAAGAAACTGCCGGAGCGCGTGGTGCTCGACATGGCCATCCAGTTGTGTGAGGCGCTGGAATACGCGCATACGTTCTCGCAGGGCGCGATCATCCACCGCGACCTGAAGCCGGGCAATATTCTCATTCACAAGGCCGAATCGCGGACGGGCGCGCCGTCGGACGCGGGGGCCGCGGATCGCCTGTCGGACGTGCGCGTCAAGATCGCGGATTTCGGTCTCGCGAAGATCGTTGGCACGGACTATATCCGCGCGGTCATCGATCGCTCCACGACGCTGACCGCCTTGCCGTCCCGTCCGCTTTCGCCCGATGCCGAGGTGACGCAGGTGGACGGCACAACAGCCGGAAGCACCATGTCCCTGCTCGGCACCTACGACTACATGAGTCCCGAGCAGAAGGAGGGCAAGGTCGTCGACGCCCGCAGTGACATCTATGCGCTGGGCCTGATCCTCTACAAGATGCTCACGGGGCACAAGCCGGAGGGCGCGTACGAGCCGCCGTCAAAATCCGGTGTCGGCCGGCGCTGGGATCCGGTCATCGCGCGCTGTTTGAAGCGCGAAGTGGAGGCGCGCTATCAGGACGTCGCCCGGCTGAAGAAGGATCTGCAGGCGCTGGCGACGCCCATGCACCGCCGCGCGTCCTTTCCCATCTACATCACCGTGGCGGCATCGCTCGTCACGGCCGTGTTGCTGTATGCGCTATGGAAGCCGGCCGCCCGGGAGAGCGTTGCCCGGGCGACGGCGGTATCCGCGGACGATGAGAAGCTGATGATTCCGTTCAAGGTGCACGTCCGGCCGGCGGGGGCGACACTGCGCGTCGTTCAGCGACGAGCCGTGGTGGTGGATACCGTGCTCCAGCGCGAGCGGAACAACACGATCCGGTTGATGCCGGGTGTGTACACCTTCCAGTTGGAGCGGCCCGGTTATCGCGCGGTCGTGCAGGATATCGCAGTGGGCGTGGATCAATCCGACGCCTGGTCGGTGACGATGACGGAGGTATTCGGATATGTACACATAGCGGACGCCGGAACGTACCAGATCGCCATACTGGATCGT
>CAYRPR010000241.1:0-4610 GCA_964425945.1 uncultured Verrucomicrobiota bacterium
TCCTGCCTTCCGCGAACCACGCCGAGCATTTCGAGACCTGTTTCGGCACGCCGCATGGTTTGACCTTTGAATCGGCCGCCGCGCAGTTCGGCGTACAACACGTTTCCGTTGCCACGCGGGATGATTTCCGGGCGGCCTACGACAAAGCCCAAGCTTCAGGCCGGCATACGGTGATTGAGGTGCGTACGGAACGCCGCGCCAATGCCGACCTGCATCGCGAATTGAAGACGCGGATCATCCACGCATTGGATGCCCCGTGAGCGCTTCGCGGCTCCATGTGGCCGTGGAGGGGTCATTACAGGATGACCCCGTCGTCTTTCTGCATGGATTCATGGGCAGTCATCGCGACTGGTCGCATGTCATTGCGCGCCTCGATGACGAGTCCTGCTGTATCGCCGTCGATCTGCCCGGTCACGGGGAGAGCACCGGGCTGGATTACCCCGAAGACTATACGGACAAGGGCATTGCCCGTTGTTTGATCGAGGCGATCGACGCGGTGGGGATCGACCGGTTTCATCTGGTCGGTTACTCCATGGGCGGTCGGGCGGCGTATCGTCTGGCGCTGGATCACGCGGATCGTGTGAAACGACTGGTGATCGAATCGGCCTCGCCCGGACTGATTCTGGAAAATGAGCGTCACGCCCGCAGGCAAGCAGATGAGCGATGGGTGAGTAAATTGCGATCCATGACCATGGCCGGGTTTATTGAAGAGTGGTATCGTCAACCGCTCTTTGATTCGTTGCGAAGCCGGGGTGGGATTTACCGCGAAATCGTGGAACATCGGCAATACAACCAGCCGGAGGAATTGATCCGATCCCTTAACACCATGGGCGTGGCGGAGCAGGAGTCCATGTGGGACGATTTGCCGCGACTAACGCCGGAGACCCTGTTGGTGAGCGGCGAGCTGGATAAGAAATACCGGGTTATCGCAAATCGGGTGAAGGGCTTGTGCCCGCGGGCTCAAACGGCTATCGTGCCCGGCGCGGGTCATAATGCGCATGCGGAGAATCCCGTAGCGTTCGCGGATCATGTGCGTGCGGTTATCAAGTGATGTGGCTTATGGCGGATATTCAATGGAAACCGGATGGTTCGTACGAAGACATCAAGTACCACAAGGCGGAGGGGATCGCGAAAATCACGATCAACCGGCCCGAAGTGCGCAACGCGTTCCGTCCGCAGACCGTGCAGGAGATGTCGCACGCGCTGAACGACGCGCGTGATGATGAGACGATCGGCGTGATCATTCTGACGGGTGAGGGCGACAAGGCCTTCTGTTCCGGCGGGGATCAGCGGGTGCGCGGTGACGCGGGATACAAGGACGGGAAGGGCGTACATCGTCTGAATGTGCTGGATTTCCAGCGTCAGATACGGACCTGCCCGAAGCCGGTGATTGCGATGGTGGCCGGCTATGCCGTCGGCGGGGGGCATGTCTTGCATGTGATGTGCGATCTGACCATCGCGGCCGACAATGCGCAATTCGGCCAGACCGGACCGAAGGTCGGGTCGTTTGACGGCGGATACGGTGCGTCCTACCTCGCGCGGATTGTGGGCCAGAAGAAGGCCCGCGAGATCTGGTACCTCTGTCGCATGTACAACGCGCAGGAAGCGCTCGATATGGGGCTCGTCAACAAGGTGGTGCCGTTGAAGGATCTGGAGGAGGAAACGGTGCAATGGTGCCGTGAGATTCTGGCTCACTCGCCGCTCGCGATCCGTTGCCTCAAATCCGCGCTGAACGCCGATTGCGACGGGCAGGCGGGACTGCAGGAACTGGCCGGCAACGCGACCCTGCTGTTCTACATGTCCGAGGAAGGGCAGGAAGGCCGCGACGCCTATCTTCAGAAACGCAAACCCGATTTCGGGAAATTCCCCAAGCGGCCGTGAGGGGACAGTGTTCAGTCAGCAGTGTTCAGTCAAGGAGAAGGAATGTGACCGATTCACTTACTGAACACCGAACACTGAACACTGAACACTCGGGCTTCAAGGCCTGGATACTCGCCGCCCGCCCCAAAACCCTATGGGCCGGGGCCTGTCCCGTCGTGCTGGGCGTCGCCGTGGCGATCGCCGACGCTTCCTTTCATGCGCTGGCCGCCGTGATGACTCTCGCGGCCTCGTTGTTGATCCAGATCGGGACGAATTACTGCAACGATTACTGCGACTACAAGAAGGGCGCCGATACGCACGAGCGTCAGGGGCCGACGCGCGCGACACAGGCCGGTTGGGTTACGCCCGCGGCCATGCGGAACGCGACCGTACTGGTTTTCGCGCTGGCGGCATTGGTAGGCCTTTACCTGATCGGGCGGGGCGGATGGCCCATTGCCGTCATTGCCGTGGCCTCAATTCTGTCGGGCGTGCTGTACACGGCGGGCCCGTATCCCATCGGTTATATCGGCCTTGGCGACGTATTTGTCATCGTCTTCTTTGGTCCCGTGGCCGTGGCGGGCACCTACTACCTGCAGGCGCTGGATGTGAATGCGGCGATTCTCTGGCTCGGGCTGACGCCCGGTCTGTGGAGCACCGCGCTGCTGACGGTCAATAACCTGCGGGACGTGGATCAGGACCGCGCCGCGGGTAAACGCACGCTGGCCGTTCGTTTCGGGCGCGGTTTTGCGAGGACGGAGTACACCCTCTGCGTGTTGGGAGCGGTGCTGATTCCGTTGATCGTCGTAGTGTCCGCCGGAGGGCATCGCGGGATGCTGTTGACCCTGCTTCTGTTCCCGCTGGCCGTGCCCGCCCTGCGCGCCGTCTGGACCGGAGCCGATGGCGCGGTGCTCAATCCGGTGCTGGGGCGCACATCAAAATTGTTGTTGGTTCATACGGCGCTTTTAGCCGTCCTCTGGAATATCTGAATGGACATTCACCTCTATGCGTACCGGCTCCCATTGCGTCGACCCTTGACGATCGGCGCATCCGTGTTGAACGAACGGCGCGGCCTGCTGTTGGCCTGGGAACGCGAAATCGGGAAGGTGATCTGGGGTGAAGCGGCGCCTCTGCCCGGCTACAGCCCGGACTCGCTGGATGATGCGGCTTCACAGTTGGAGCGGGCTGTTACCCATCTCCGGCGAGAAGACATCTCGCCGGAACGCATCCGCCGCGAATCCCGTAAGCTAGCCGCGCCATCGGCCCAATGCGCGCTCGACATGCTGGCATGGGATGTCGAGCCGCGGGCGGACAGGATTGCAGTCAGCGCGCTGTTGACGGACCCCGCTGAACAGCAGGCCGCCGCAATCCGTGATGCGGGATACAAGGCGGTCAAGCTGAAGGTGGGGCGGCGTGACCTGGAGGAGGATATCCGATGGGTCCGCGCGGTTGCGGGAATTCTCGGTGACGGAGTACGATTGCGGCTCGACGCCAATCGCGCCTGGGAATGGGATGAGGCCATCCACTTCTATTCACGGATCAGGGACTGCCCGATTGATTACATCGAGGAGCCCCTGCGCGAGGTGAGTCGCCTCCGCGAGTTGTCCTCCGTTCCGCTTGCATTGGACGAGAGCCTGCGGGACATTCATCCCGACTTCCTGCAACAGTATGGCGGGGTGCGGGCGGTGGTGATCAAGCCCTCCTGCCTGGGGGGGGATCGAGCGCGGGAGTGGGCGGAAACGGCCGGGCGCATGGGCATTCAGGTCGTGGCCGGCGCCGCCTACGAAACGGGTATCGGCCTGCGGCATCTGGCGCGATGGGCTGCCGCCCATGGCTTGCCGGGCGTCGCGCATGGACTGGATACGGCGCGGCAACTGGGTGAGGATGTAATCGAGCCCCGTTTGCCGCTGAACGGGCCGGAGATCGCATGGCGCGATCTGTACGGCGAACGCTACAAAGTGAATGTCAATCTGTTGAAGCAACTCTTATGACCCGAATCAAATGTCCATTACACGAGGCGGCGATCATTTCGCGGCATCAGCCGGCCATCAAGTCCAGCGAGGTTGAGATCGTTTACGGCGAACTCGATCTGCTTGTCTCGGCGACCGCCGCCAATCTGCGCGCCGCCGGAATTCAGGCCGGCGATCGTGTAGCCCTGTACCTGGAGAACGGCGTACCCGCCATTCTGTTGATCCTGGCGCTCTGGCGCGTTCGGGCGATTGCCTGTCCCCTGAGCACGCGATTGCCCGTTGATGGGGTCCGGGACCGTCTGCGGCTCATAAACAGCCGTAAATTGATCGCGCGGGTCGGCGGCGCCAGCCGCGAGGTCTTGAAGGGGGTGGATATATGGGACCCGGACGCGCTGGCGGCCAACACCCTGACGGCGGATCAGTCCGGCGATCATTTTGACGTCGATATGGAACAACCGTACTCCATCCTCTTCACCTCGGGCAGTATGGGCGCGTCCAAAGCGGTCCAGCATTCCCTGGGAAGCCACTACTACAGCGCCTATGGCGCCAACCTGAATGTGCGGTTGCGATCGGGCGACCGCTGGCTGTTGTCCCTTCCGCTGTATCATGTGGGTGGCCTGGGTATCCTGTTCCGCTGTATCCAGAGCGGGGCAGGGGTGGTGGTGCCCGACCTCAATGAAACTATTCAGCATGCGCTCGAGCAGTATCCCATCACGCATCTGTCGCTGGTGCAGACCCAGTTGCATCGCTTGATCGCCGCGGGTATCAAGCCGGAGATCGTAT
>CAYRPR010000242.1:0-4601 GCA_964425945.1 uncultured Verrucomicrobiota bacterium
GCGAGCAGAATCGCTTCCGATCTCGGAGCACAGGCGTCCGGCGGTTCCACCGCGAAAACGCCCGCTCCCCCGGTAGCCGCCGGGATGGGCATGTTCGCCACCGTGGATGAAGCCGTCGCCGCCGCGCGTACGGCCTTTCCGGTGTACTCCGGTTTGTCGCTCGACAAGCGGAACGAGATCATCGCGGCCATACGCCGGACGATGATGGAGAACGCCACCGCGCTGGCCAAGTCGGCGCATGAGGAAACCGGGCTGGGCCGTTTCGAGGACAAGATCGTCAAGAACGAGCTCGTCATCACCAAAACGCCCGGCACGGAAGTGCTGAAGCCCCGCGCCTACACGGGCGATCACGGCCTGATGCTCGAGGAACCGGCGCCGTTCGGCGTGATCGGGGCCATCACGCCCTGCACGAACCCGACCTCCACCATCATCTGCAACACCATCGGCATGATCGCCGCCGGCAATACCGTGGTCTTCAACTGCCACCCGGCCGCGAAACGCTGTTCGATGGAAACCATCGTCCTGATCAACAAGACGATCATGGCGCACGGCGGACCGCCGAACGTCATTACCGGCATCACCAGCCCGACCGTCGAAAGCGCCCAGGAACTGATGAAGCATCCGGGCATCCGGATCCTGGTCGTGACGGGCGGCGGCGGCGTGGTCAAAGCCGCCATGGCCAGCGGCAAACGCGCGATCTGCGCCGGCCCCGGCAACCCGCCGGTCGTCGTCGATGAAACCGCCGACATGGAACAGGCCGGACGCGATATCGTGCTCGGCGCCTCGACAGACAACAACATCATCTGCGCCGACGAGAAGGAAGTGCTTGTGGTCGAAAGCGTGGCCGACGCCCTGATCAAGTCCATGGTGCGTAACGGCGCCGTGCTGATTGAGAAGAGCAAACTTCCCGCTCTGGAACAGGTCGTGTTCACCAGCATGAAAGGCCCGAAGGATCACGCGGAGATCAATCGCTCCCTGATCGGCAAGAATGCGGACGTCATCCTGTCCAAGATCGGTATGAGCGTGCCCAGCACGATCCGGCTCGGCATCGTCGAGGTGCCCGTCGATCACCCGCTGATGTGGACGGAACAGATGATGCCGATCCTGCCGATCTGCCGCGTGCCGAACGCCGATACGGCCATCGACCTGGCCCTGCAGATGGAAGGCAAGTGTTACCACACGGCCATCATGCACTCGAAGCATCTGGACCGTTTGAGCCGCATGGCCCGCGAATGCAATTGCAGTATCTTCGTGAAGAACGGACGGTCCCAGGCCGGCCTCGCGCTAGGCGGCGAAGGATATACCTCCTTCACCATCGCCAGCCCGACCGGCGAAGGCATGACGGGACCCGTATCCTTTTCGCGCTGGCGCCGTTGCACGCTGGTCGATCACTTCCGAATTGTTTGACCGGTTGAATAATGAAGAAGTACCCGGCTATCGCGACGCTCGAGTTCAAGGACATCTCGATGGGCATACAGGCCACGGATGCCTTGATCAAGAAGTCGCCGATCGGCCTGCTCAAGAGCGGCACGATCAGCCATGGCCGGTATCTGACCCTGATCGGCGGGACGACCGCCGCCGTCGAGGAATCGTACTACGAAGCCCTGTACCGCGCGCAGGAAAACATCATCGATCATGTCTTCCTGCCGGACGTGCATCCGCAGGTGCTTGACGCGGTGCTCGGCAAGCGGGTCAAATGCGGAAGCAATGCGATCGCCATTGTGGAAACGCTGACCGCCTCCTGCAACATCCGCGCCACGGAGCTGGCCTTGAAAGGCACCTCGGTCGAAGTGGTCGAACTGCGGCTGGCCGACAGCCTTCTCCACGGCAAGGCCGTCAGCATCCTGCACGGCGAACTGCATGACATCGAGGCCGCCATGGACATTGCGGTTGGCTATCTGAAGCAGAAGCAGTTTAATGTCGTGCACCAGATCATCACCGCGCCGCATGAGGCGCTCGCCCGGCACATCAACGCCGGCACTGTTTTTGGAACGATGAAACCGCTCGAACTGGACGGAGAGAAGGAATAGACATGCTGTTGGGACGCGTTATAGGCACGGTTGTGCCCTGCCAGGTCTATGAGGGACTGGAAACCGTCCCCATGCTCTGGGTCCAACCCCTGTCCAAGGACCAGAAGCCGAAGGGCAAGGCGATTGTCTGCGCCGACTCCACGCGGATGGCCGGCCCGGGTGAACTGATTTATTACGAAGGCGGACGCGAAGCCGCCATGGCGCTCGATCCATGGTTTGTGCCCGTGGATCACGCCGTCATCGGCATTGTGGACGACGTCAACACACAGGAATAACCATGCTGACCGGAGTTGTCATAGGGAGTATCTTCTCGACCATCAATCATCCGTTCTATGACGGAAAGATACTGCTGATGGTCGAGAAGACGAGCTTGGAGGGGAAACGCTCCGGGGATTACCTCATCGCCGTGGATTCCGTAGGCGCCGGCGCCGGCGAGGACGTCCTGATTGTGGATGAGGGCAACAGCGCCCGACAGATCATCAACGACACCAGCGCGCCGATCCGCTCGATCATCGTCGGGATCATCGATCGACGCGATCTGGTTTAAGAAAATTCGAAGCACGATATTGTATTTCTACAACCATCCCAAAATAGTTTCCGGCTCGGCCGGAGGCCTCGCCCTACCATCAACAAGCTGAAAATATTGTCAGATGGTGGGGCGAACCCTCCGGGTGAGCCGATTCGAAATAGGTGCTAGAAGCATGAGAGTTATATTAATTGTTTTGGATTCCGTCGGCATCGGCGAAGCGCCCGACGCCGCCGATTATGGTGATATCGGGTGTGCGACGCTCCCGCACATTGCCGAGGCGGTCGGCGGACTGCGTCTGCCTACCTTTGAAAAGATGGGCTTGGGCAATATCCCTCCCCTCCTCCCTCAGAATCATGCGGTCAAGGGCATATCCCCCGTCGATAAACCGATTGCGTCGTTCGGCGCCATGCGGGAAGTATCCGAAGGCAAGGACACTATCACGGGCCACTGGGAAATCGCCGGCTTGGAGATGATCCCAGGCTTCAGCGTATTTCCGCAGGACTATCCCTCCTTTCCGCCTGAATTACTGGAGCCATTCGAGAAGCGGACCGGACGCGGGAGCCTCGGCAACAAGGCCGCCAGCGGCACGGCGATCCTGGACGAATTGGGCGAAGAGCACATGAAGACCGGAAAGTGGATCGTGTACACCAGCGCTGATTCCGTGTTCCAGGTCGCCGCCCATACCGGCGTCGTACCGCTGGAGGAACTCTATCGCGCCTGTGAAATCGCGCGCGAGCTCTGTGATCCGTATCGCACGGGCCGGATCATCGCCCGCCCCTTCACCGGTGAACCCGGGAAGTTCGAGCGGACCAAAGAACGTCGTGATTATGCGTTCCAGCCGTCGGAACCCATCATCCTCGAACGGGTCAAGAATGCCGGCATCCCCGTATATACCGTCGGCAAAATCGACGACATCTACGCGCATCGCGGGATCACTGAATCGGACCATACGGGCAACACGGAATTGTCGCAGGAGGCCGTTCTGCGTTTCACGCGCGACAAGAAGGAAGGATTCATCGTCGCCAACTTCATTGATTTCGACATGATCTATGGCCATCGCCGCGACCCGAAAGGCTACGCCGACGCGCTGACCCAGTCCGACGCGTATTTCGCCGACTACATCAAGCTGTTGAATGAGGACGATCTGCTGATTATCACGGCCGATCACGGCAACGATCCGACGTTCAAGGGCACGGATCACACGCGCGAATACGTTCCGCTCATGGTCTATCAAAAGGGCCGCCCCGCGCGGAATCTCGGTGTGCGGCAGGGCTATTTCGACGTCGCCCAGAGCGTAGCGGACTTCTTCGGCCTTGATCCCATCCCGCGCGGCAAGTCGTTTCTGTGAGATCGGATCATCGCGCATCACCGGCGTAGTGAAAGGAGTTCCCGTGCAAGAGGACAGATGGCATCGCCTCGGACCTGCGGAAACATTCATGGATCCCCCTCTGCGCTCCTTGCGCGTCGGGGATCTTCCGATCGCGATCTCCTATCGCGACGGGGAGTTCGGCGCCATTTCGGGGGTCTGCAATCATGTCGGCGGGCCGTTGGGCGACGGATCGCTGAAAGAGGACGACTATGTCGTATGCCCGTGGCATCATTGGCATTTTCACCGGATATCAGGTCAGGCGCGACCGGGCATTGCCTCCGCCGTACCGAGCCACGCTGTGAAAGTGGAGAATGGGGAACTTTGGATTAACCTGACTCCGGCAACCCCGCGCTCGCATACTCCGCACCCCGCCCACCCACTCACAAGGCCCATTGTACGTGAATCGGGTCCTTTACGGGTACTGGGCATATCGACGACGGTCATGAACAAGGCCTTTCCACGGTTCTCAACGTCGGACGCCCTTCTTCGCATGGCGCTCGATGAAGCTGGTCTCGGCGGGGCGCAATCCCGGATGATCCGGCTGAACGATCTGACCTTCCGATCGTGCGAAGGCTATTACTCCAAGAGCGCCCACGCCTGCACCTGGCCGTGCACCATCACGCAGTCGGATCCCGAGGACGAATTGAAGGAGGTCTATGAAGCGCTCGTTTTC
>CAYRPR010000243.1:0-4583 GCA_964425945.1 uncultured Verrucomicrobiota bacterium
TCTTCTTCGCCTTCATCAATTCCACAAAGCGCTGGGTGAATGCGTCGAGGACTTTACCGACCACGGTGAACCGCTTGGCGCATACGCAGCTCTGTCCACTGTTGATCAATCGCGCATGAACACAAATCTGAGCCGCCTTCTCGATGTCCGCGTCGGCCAGCACCAGGTACGGATCACTGCCGCCGAGTTCCAGCACCGTCTTCTTCAACGCCGCGCCGGCCCTGGCGGCTACCGCGCGACCCGCCGGCGTACTGCCCGTCAACGTCACCGCGGCCACATGCGGATGGTCGATCACGGCATCCACCTGCCTGGCGCCGATGATCAGACTGCGGAATAGATTGTTGGGGAATCCGGCGTCGGCGAATAGCTTTTCGATGGCCAGCGAACAGCCGCTCACATTCGAGGCGTGTTTCAGCGCCGCGCCGTTGCCGGCCATCAACGCCGGCGCGGCGAAACGGAACACCTGCCAGAACGGGAAATTCCACGGCATGACGGCCAACACAACACCCAGCGGCTGATACAGCACATAGCTTCGGGAGGCATCGGTCTTGACCGGCTCCGGCGCCAGATACGTCGCTGTGTGTTCGGCATAGTGATCACAGACCCAGGCGCACTTTTCGATCTCGGCGCGACCCTGCGCCAGCGGTTTACCCATCTCCTGCGCCATCAGCAGGGCGAACCCGTTCTTCTGCTCGCGCAACAAACCGGCGGCCTTCTTCATGTGCTCCGCGCGTTCCGGGATGGCCACATCGCGCCATTTCAGAAAAGCGTCATACGCGTCGTTGACCGCCTCGCGGCAGGCGTCGGGCGACATCTCCGTATAACTCTTGATCTTCTGTCCCGTCGCCGGGTTTATGGATTGGAGGGGCATGGGAAAAGAATGGTTAATGGTTCATGGCTAATGGTTGATGGCTTGCCGCGGCGTAGTTCCGACCGCCTCGAGTCGGGACGAAGCCGGGTTGATGGTTAATGATCATGTGACAGCGCCTCCGAGTCCGAGTTTCGATGCGGCCGCGGCCAGCCGGATGTCCGCCGTCCAGAGTGGTGCGCCGAGATAAACCGCCACGGCCACATACAGCGCGTCATATACGGAAAGGCGGTGCTGTTCGGCCAGCGTTATGGCACGGTCAATATGATCCTCAGCCTGCATCAACTCGAGTGGCATGCGACGCATATCCCTCCACAAGGCATCGCGTTCCGACGCGGACAAGGCGCTCCGCCCCCGCTTCCGCGACAAGGCATGAGCCGACTCTACCAGAATCAATTCCGGGGCCACAAAAACCGCCCGGCCCTGATCCACGTCCACCGCGGCCTCGTCCAGACCGCGCGGCATCGGCCCGTCGGCCAAATACAACCGTATCCACGCCGAGGCATCCAGCACAAACAACTTCATCGCCGATCACGCCCTTTGCGGATATCGGCCACGGTGTTCCCGAGTTTCCGACCCGCCACGCGCTCACGCCAGGCGGTCATCGTTGCCCGCGCCCCCCCTTGCCGCAGGCGAGCCTCTTTGGCCAGCACGGTCAGCACCTGTTGCTGAATACTGCGGCGATTGGCCGCCGCTTCCTGCCGGATCACACTGTACACCTCGTCCGGCACCTCGCGAATGGTGAGCCTTTTCATAGCGGTACGCTACTGTGACGTCATAGTGATGTCAAGTTATTGAAGTCATCTTGACTGCATCAACCATCTACCATTAACCCTCAACCATTCTTCATCATTCCCCATACGCGGTCCGAAAGGCCTCCGGCATGCGCGCGGGTCGTTTGCGGTCATAATCGAAACAGACCATGCCCGACCGCGCCATAGCGACCTCGTCGCCCGATGGCGTCTTGGTTACCCGATAGTAGATGTCAAACGATGTCTTGGACAGGTCGGTCACCGCCACTTCGACGCGCAGGCAATCGCCGTAAAATGCCTCGGCGCGGAAGGCCACCTCGATGTCCGACATGATCAGGCCGCATCCGCCGATATCGATCTCCGAAAACCCCTTGGCGGCCAGACACTGCATGCGGGCCTCGTGCAGAATGGACAGCAGCGCGTCATTGCCGAGGTGATGGCCATAATTGATATCCGTAATGCGGACCGGGATATCCGCTGTGTGCTGAAAGGACTGCGGCATTTCCAGTTTGACGCGGCTCATATCCGACTCCCTTTCGACTGAAATACATTGCCTTTCGATTTCGGCCCATCATAATACGACCGCCCCCAGGCGACCGCATCAGGGTATATTGTATAGCGATGCATTATCCAAATGAGCATCATATTTTTCTGTTCCTGGTTCAACTCCTGCTTTTACTGGGATTGGCCCGGGGGCTGGGCGAGCTGTTCCGCAAATGGAACCAGCCGCCCCTGACGGCAGAGATCCTCGTCGGCATCTTCCTGGGCCCGACGATCCTCGGACGCTATGTGCCCGATTTCCACGCCTGGCTGTTCCCGATCGACCCCATCCAGATGAGCATGCTGGAGACGGTGTCCTGGCTTGGCGTGCTTTTCCTCCTGCTCCAGACCGGACTGGAAATCGATTTCGCCAGCGCGTGGCGACAGAAAGGCGAAGCGCTGGTGATCGCCCTGTCGGATATCGTCATCCCGATGCTGATCGCGTTTATCCCCTGCTATTTTCTTCCCGCGCACTATCTCGTGAATCCGGATCAGCGTCTTCTTTTCGCGCTTTTCATGGCAACCGTTCTGACGATCAGCGCCCTGCCGATCGCCGCGCGCGTCCTGCACGATCTGCACCTGACCAAGACCGACCTGGGATTCCTGCTGATGAGCGCCCTGTCGGTAAACGACATCATCGGCTGGCTGATCTTCTCGCTGGTACTCGGCTTCTTCATCCATGCGGATTTCGAGTTCGGACGCATGGTACTCGTCGTCGTGGGCACGATCGGCTTCACCGCGCTTTGTCTGACCGCCGGACGGATGCTGACCGGCCGCGCCATCAGCCGCATGGCGGACCTGAACCTGCCCCAGCCCGCCTCGTCGCTAACCTTCATCTGCCTGTTGGGACTCCTGTGCGGGGCGATCACGCAGAAAATCGGCATTCACGCGCTGTTCGGCTTCTTCATCGCGGGCATCATGGCCGGCGGCGCGCGCGCGTTGAGCGAACGCACCCGGCAGGTCATTTCCCAGATGGTCTTTGCGATCTTCGTGCCGGTCTTCTTCGCCGGCATCGGACTGAAAGTCGATTTCCTGAAGCATTTCGATCCGGTGATCGCCGCCTTCATCACGCTGTTGGGGATCGGCGGGCGATTCAGCGGCGCCTGGATCGGCGTATCCCTGACGCGACTGCCAAGATCCAATCGCCTGCCGATTTCGATCGCGCACTCGACGGGCGGCGCGATGGAGATCGTGGTCGGCGTGCTGGCCATGGAATTCGGCCTGATCAAGCCGGAGATTTTTGTCGCGATCGTGTTCAGCGCCATCGTGTCTTCGCTGTTGATCGGTCCCTGCATGCGGGCGGCCATGCGCTTGCGCCGCGAAATCGGCATTGTCGAATTCTTCGCATCGCGGGCCATCGCGTCCGGGATCAAGGCCCAGGGGCGCGATGACGCCATACGGGAACTATGCCACCTCGCCGCCGAACTGCATCACGAATTGGACGCCGAACGCATTACCCAAGCCGTTCTGCGACGGGAATACGATTTCGGGACCGCCGTGGAGGGCGGCATCGCCCTGCCCCATGCGCGGCTCGAGGGCCTGCCCAAACCCGTTATTGTGTTCGGCCGATCCACCGCGGGTATCGACTGGGATTCGCCGGACGGCCGGCCGTCGAGTTTCATCTTCCTGATCCTGACGCCGTCAGACGATTACGACGTGCAGGTGCAAACCCTCGCCCTGATCGCCAAGGCGATGAGCCAAACGAATCTCGGCGAACTGATCCTGCGCGCTAAGGACGAGGCGGAGATTTGGGATGTACTGCGCGACGCCCTCTCGCACCACGTCGTCAAACGGCGCAAGGAGTAGAACGCAAGCGGCGGGACGCCGTGGGACCGCGGCCATTCTTGGCCGCGGAAATTCAACCAACCTGCGCGGGCAGGAATGCCCGCGGTCCATCCAAGAATCACGGAAGCGCCTTGAAACCGCAACGATCCTGATGGATGTTTCCGCATGGAGAGCCGACAGGATCAGATCCTGCGCGAGAACCGTTATCTGCGCGCGTTTCAACAGCAGGCCGATGAAATCAGCCATCTCATCGTGAATACGGACCTGCCCTGGGTCGATATCGCGATCCAGATCGACCGGCTCCGCGCGGAAGCCGCGCGGCTGTTTCCTCTCAAAATGACGCTCTTCGAATGGATCTACATGAGCCGGTTCCAGCGCCTCTGGACCCAGTGGCGGGACAGACCTTCGTAGCGCCCTGCTGAAGCAGGGAGCTACATTCCGAACCGCATCATCCACTCAAGACTTCCGATCCAGTTGGGTTCGAGCCGGTCCTTCGACAAACGATGATCGTCGCGGTCATACAGCAGAATATCGCGCCACACGATATATCCGATCCGCGCCTGGATTCGCATGCCGGGATGCGGCGCATAGGCTAGCCCGGCGGTGACCGGCCACATCCGATCATGCACCGCGCCGCG
>CAYRPR010000244.1:0-4569 GCA_964425945.1 uncultured Verrucomicrobiota bacterium
CAGTCGCGACGGGCGCACGTGGTTCAATCTCGGCGCCGCACTCGAATCCGGCCCGGCGGATATCCGCTATCTGTGGATCTACTTCACGCCGCGCGACGGCGAAGAAGGCCGGGTCCCGCGCATCCGCGAAATCGAAGTCGAATAGAGTCCGCGCGAAGCGATTACAGCAGGACCGGTTTGCGTATCTTGCGTCGTCTGCGCCTTCCCCTGCCGCGTGGTTTCCTCTCTCTGATGCCGGTAATCCGCCTGCAATCAAACAGGTAGCTTGCCCCGCGCGGAGTGCTCGCCAATATCAGATCGTCCGACGCGGGGGCGGGATGTCCGGGGCCGCCGCGTCGCGGCCGCAACAGGATGCGACGGCCGACGAAAAGAAACGCCATGCCCAGACCGGATAACAACATAGAGGCGGGCTCCGGCACGTGTACGGTGCCGAAGAGAATGAGGTCGTCGATGCGAAACTGGCCGCCGCCGGTCGTTTCGCGCGAATCATTGTCCCAGCCTTGGATGCGGAATGTGCCCGAGCCGAGGTGCGCGAAACCCGCAATGGATTCGCTGATCGTATAGGTTGTATTCGCGGCGGCATCCTGTTCGTAAAGGTTGTTGTCATTGAGCGCGAAGCCGATGGCGGAGGGGCCCGCCGCCGTCACGCGCGCACGGAAGACCACCTGCGTGACGGTGAACGTATATCCCGCCGACGAGGTCAACGTGAAGAAGAAGTTCTTCGCCGCATCCTGGCTGACCGCGTCCCATCCCGTACTGCCCTGCGCATAGGGCGGGTCCGGGAAACCGGACACCGAACCAAACGTGATATTCGCGTGGGAGATGTCCACATCGGTGGCAAAGACGTTCGGAGCCGTCGCATCCGCAGTCGTCGTTTCGCTATTGAAGGTGTAGCGAACCAGGACCCCCGCGTGGGCGCCCCATGCGATTAACATCATGCTCAATGACAGTAGTCGTTGCATGGCTGTTCAGATTCCCCGTGGCGCCCGTGGTTGAAGCCGGCGGCTTCCTGAACGCCACCCAACAAAGTACGGGAAGAATGCTTAGGGGGAAGCAAAAAATACAAAAAAAATCATTTAATCCGGTTTGGGCCGGGCTGATGGGAGGATTAGTGGAGCATCAATACTCTAGGACGGAACAACTTGCGGGCGCGTTCCCGCCCCGCCGTCCGGATCGCGCCATCCCCGCGCATTGACCTTAAGATTGGGCGGATGCGGGAGTTGTCTCGCGACCACCGCGCGTGCATAGTGGCGTTGGGTGGCAAATGACGGCTACGCGCGATATCGAAAAATGGCTGCAGGCGGAGATCGTGCGCGTTACCGGGTGCACGGAGCCGGTGAGCGTGGCGTTTGCTTTCCTGACGGCCCGGCGCAACCTGCTCGCGCCCTTTGTTCCGGCGCTCGTGCAGTGCCGCCTGTCGGCCTCGCCGGATGTGTTGCGCAACGCGTCCACCGCCGTCGTCCCTTACCTGAACGAGCGCGGTTTGCCGATCGTGGCGGCGGCCGGGCTCTCGTCCGCATCGCTGGACTACGACGTGTTTCCCGCCGTGCTGCCCCAGATCGCCCGGATGTTTACCCGTCGTCGGCGGTGGTTGACCGTGTCGAAGGCCAAAGGCAGGCGGGGCGTCTATGTCCGCGCGTCGGTGTCCATGCCGGGCGAGACCGTAACCGTGACCATCGAGGGCCGGCACGATGAAATCCGCTCTATCGCCCGAAACGATCGAATCCTTTTTCGCGCGCCAGCGCGAAAGCGTCAGCGTTCCTTCTCCCCGGCGGACATCCATGCCGAGGTATCGCGGCGCAACAACCGATTGGAGGGGGTCGCGCGGGATTTCATCGTTCGGCAGGTGCGCGGCGATCGCTCGCTTCCGATGGCGGCGCGGATTGCCGAGTTGATTCGCGCCCGGATGTGCGGCTCCACGTCGCCGGTCATGACCATCTGCGGGTCGGGCAATCACGGCATCTTCATCGGGGCGCCCTTGTATGATCTGTATCGGAGACGGGGGGACCGGGTTCTGCCCGCGGTGCTTCTGGCCCTGCTGACCGACATCCACATGACCGGGAAGAAGAGCCGCATCTCGGATGAATGCGGGTTAGGTACCAAGGCCGCCCCGGCCCTGGCCGCCGGGCTGGCGTATGCGGAGGGTGCGAATCTCGCGGAGATTCGGAGGCTGATGAAGAAGGTCGCGAACGAGCTCGGACAGATGAAATGCCACGGCGCGCGCCCCAGTTGCGGCGGAAAGGGCGCGCGGGCGTACCGCGTGGTGATGAAACACGTTCGATCTATGGCTTCCGGACGCGCATCAGGATCAGAAGATTCGTCTTCTCGCCGTCTTCGTGCTCGCGCACCAGGCCGCCCATCATGATCCACTGATCAACAAACACGGGGATCGTCGTTTCCACGTTTCGCGAACTGAACACTGGTTGTTCGACGGTGATGTCCTCCACCGTATAGGGCTGCCATCCCAGCAGGTGCGCCTCTTCGACAAAGAGGCTGACCTTCGCGCTGTCGGGCTTGCGCTCCAGCAGTTCGGCGTAAATCCGTTTGCCGATCCCGCGTTCCTCGTATGTCGTAGGCTCGCCTTCCAGTGTGAATTCCGTGGGAAACCGGATCGGCTCCTGCTCGTTGATTTCCGTCTTCTCGCCGAGCCGGAGGGGAAGCAGGGGGAAACGATTCACCTGATCCGCGTGGTCGCTCAGCAGGCGCGCAGCGTCTTCCTCGCCCAGTGTGGATGTGATGTGCGTCTTATCCTCTCCCGTCAGTTCCCAGACAAACTGCTTCAGTTCACTTTCGGGGATTTCGACGTAGATGACTTCAAGGACGAGTTCATCGGCCTGCACAACGCCCATCAGCATCAGCCATAGTAGAAGTATTGTTCTCATATTTGTCTTAATGGTCCACCGCCGCTTCAATGACGACGGCCGGACCGGCGTCTTCGGGCTCGTGCACGGCGTCGACCATGTCCTGGATGTCCTTCGACGGCGGCGGGAAGAGCGGGGTCAGGCCGATGGTCAGCGCGAAATTGATCGCCATGCCGATCGCGCCGATGCCCTGCGGGTTGATGCCGTTGGGGAAAATGCCAAAGGTCATCGGCGTCATGCCGAAGAACACGCAGGCGATGATGTACCAGGCCGTGAACCCGATGCCGGCGACCATGCCGCACACGGCGGGTACGGCGCTGACCCGCTTGTTGAAGATGCCGAGCACGATGGCCGGGAAAAAGCTCGCGGCGGCCAAGCCGAACGCGAAGGCGACTACCTGGCTGACGAAGCCCGGCGGATAGATGCCAAAGAGACCCGCAATGATCACGGCGACGCCGATCACGCCGCGCCCCACCATCAGGCGCTGGCGCTCCGTCGCTCGGGGATTAAGCAGGCGGTAGTACAGATCGTGCGCGACGCTGGATGAAATCACCAGCAGGAGCCCGCTCGCCGTGGAGAGCGCGGCGGCGAGGCCGCCGGCGGCGACGAGCGCGATGATCCAGTTGGCCAGCCCGGCCATCTCGGGCGTGGCGAGCACGATGATGTCGCGGTCGGGCTCCGACAGTTTTTTCGCCGCCAGAACGGCGCGGCCGTCTTCGCCTTCCGTGCCGCCCGTGATGAGCCACTGCTGGTGACGCGCGGTGAGCGCGGCAAAGTCGGCGCGTGACAGGGCGCCGATCCGGAATATCTCGTTGTCCGCGCCCGCGGAATAGCGGACCCGCGCATCGCCGTCGTCGAGCCACAGGATCAGACCCGTCTGTTCCCAGCTTTGGAACCATTGCGGAAGTTCCTCGGCGGTCTTGCCGTTCAGCCCGGTGATCATGATGTAGCGCGCAAAGGCGGCGGTCGCCGGCGCGGTGAGATAGAGCAGGGCGATGAAGAGCAACGCCCAGAAAGCGCTCCAGCGGGCGGCCTTCACGGTCTTCACCGTGTAAAAGCGCACAATCACATGCGGCAGACCGGCCGTACCGACCATCAGCGCGAGTGTGACCAGAAACACATTGGTCTTGTCCCAGCCCCCGACGAACGTATCCGTGTAACTCGCGAAACCGAGATCGGCGTGAATCTGATTCAGCTTATCCAGCAGGAATACGCCGGATTCGCCGTTCACACTCTCCTTCAGCGTCGCGCCGAGACCGGCCTGCGGCACGGCGTGACCGGTCAGCATGATGCTGATGGCGATGGCTGGAATCAGATACGCCGTGATCAGGACCCAGTACTGGGCGACCTGCGTCCAGGTAATGCCCTTCATGCCGCCCAACGTCGCATAGATGAACACGATGGCCATGCCGATCACCACGCCGACGTTGATATCCACCTCGAGAAACCGGCTGAACACGACGCCGACGCCGCGCATCTGTCCGGCGACATAGGTGAAGCTGACGAAGATGGCGCAGACAATGGCGACGAGGCGCG
This sequence comes from uncultured Verrucomicrobiota bacterium, assembly GCA_964425945.1. Taxonomy (GTDB): domain Bacteria; phylum Verrucomicrobiota; class Kiritimatiellia; order SLAD01; family SLAD01; genus CAYRPR01. The sequence goes on from CAYRPR010000244.1 coordinate 4,398, forward strand.
CCGTGCGCGAGCCGTACCGGTCGCCGATGAAATCCGGAACGGTGTAGTGCCCGAATTTCCGCAGATATGGAGCGAGCAGGAGCGCGAGCAGGACATAGCCCCCGGTCCAGCCCATCCGGTACACGCCGCCGGCGAACCCCATTGCCGAGATCAGGCCCGCCATGGATATGAA
>CAYRPR010000245.1:0-4566 GCA_964425945.1 uncultured Verrucomicrobiota bacterium
GCGGATCGATCCCTGATATACTATACGCGATTGAACTCCACCCGGCGCGACCGCTACTACTTTGAATTGCACCGGTACGACACGTACAACCAGCGCGCCCGCCTGATCACGCGCCAGGGCCGGTACAAATACATCGCCATCAGCCCGGACGGCCAGTACCTGGCCGCGATCCGCGACGTGGCCGGCCGGCAATCAATCATCGAAATGCCCGCCATCGCCGCCGGCATCGATAACGAGGACCGCGTCCTGCTTGCGGCGGAACCGCGCACGACATGGATCGACCCCGTGTACTCGCCGGATGGGCGTTTCATCGTATTCGTCGAGGCCGCGGATCAGTCATCGCGACTCCTGCGGCTGGACCGCGCCTCGGGAGACGTGCGCCCCATCGTGGACTGGGAAAGCGTAATCACTTCACCGGCTTTCCATCCTTCCGGCCGCGAACTCGTCTTCGTGTCCGATCACAACGGGGTTTACAACCTGTACCGGATCCCGTTCCGCCTACGTTCGACCCCCGAGGCCCTGACCCACGTCCTCGGCGGTCTGTTCGAACCCGATTTCTCACCCGACGGCAAACACCTCGCCGCCGTCGGCTACGATTCCTACGGCTATTACCTCGCCGTGTTCGAATATGGCGCGCTGACCCCCATCGCCGCAACCGAACGGCCCACCCTGACGCCCGATTGGAAAAGCCTCAAGACCCATATCGCCCGGAAGGAGGCGGTCGAACAGCATACGGAGGAACCCCTTCTGCACAAGGCGCTCCCGTATTACTCGCCGCGATATGTCCGGATGGATTTCTGGTCGCCCTGGCTGACGGCCAGCGAGGAAGGCGTCATGGGCGGTCTCGTGACGTCATTGTCCGATCCGGTTGACTACAACCGCCTGCTGGTCGTCGGCGGCTATGAATCCGAATACGATACGCCGTTGGCCAGCGTCGTGTACGCCTTCTCCGGATTCGAGCCGATCCTCACCCTCTACGGCTCGCATCTGCAGAACCATTTTGAATCCATCGTCGAGGATGAGGACGCCGTGTTCTACGATTACGATGAGGAAACCGGATCGATCGGAGCCGCCGTTTCGCTCCCATTTCAGCGGATCGACAAGTCTTTGACGCTGACCCTCGGTTATCAATGGACCCAGCGGAAGGCGATACGGGACAGCGCGAATGAATTTGATGAGGCCACGCTCGTCACGGAGCGCCCCTTTGAAGGGGAGGAATCCGCATTCTGGGGACAGATGGAGTTCCTCAATGCCACCGCGTTCCCGCGCAGTCACTCTTTGGAGGACGGACGGTATGTGTCCGTAACGGTCGAGCGATCGGACACCGCCTGGGGCGGCGAATTGTCGCGCACACGCGCGCTGGGCGAATGGCTCGAGTATATCCCCCTGCCCTGGTCGGAGAACCACGTGTTGAAACTCCAGGGGTATTATGGCGAGGGAAGCGGCGACCGGACCACGCAGGGCTACTTCGGCCTTGGCGGTTACGATGATCTGCTCTCCTCCAGCGCGCCGGGCCTGACCGAACGGCTTGCCTTGCGCGGATACGCCTCCAATACGCAGGTAGGAGACCGCATCGTCAAGGCCGGCGCCGCCTGGCGTTTCCCGCTCGCGCGATTCTACCGCGGCGCGGACGCCATCACGCGGCTGTACTTCCACCAGTTGTTCGGCGAGATATTCTATGAGGGCGGCAAGGCCACAGGGGGCGAGGCGGCAGGCCGCCCGAAGAACAAATGGCTCAACGCGTACGGCGCGGAGATCAGTTTATCCACCAAGGTCCTGCGTTTCGTCGAAATCGCGCCGGGCCTCGGCATCGTCCATGCCGCCGACCGGGAAGAACGCAAACACCGCGACGACGATGAGAATGACGACAGACTGCAGGTGTACGTGTCGATCAAATCAACGGTGAATTTCTGATCGGCAGACGGCACACAGGGCGGTACAAGAACGCCTAGCAGTTGATGGACCAACTGGACCACGACCAACGCCACGTCCTTTTGAAGGGGACGCTAAGCAGGCGTTTACCTGTGCCATGTTCGCTCACGACGAAATTGAACTGGTACGTGTGAAGGGACTGGGCGGGGAAGACAATCCTCACAGCGCCGCGGCGCATGAGAATAGCAGTCGGTGCTACGGTAGTTGACTCATTGTCGCCTTCTGTAATCTCCAATACAAACTCCAGGCCGATCAACCAATCTAGGTCTGGCCGACGGGACTGGATCTGTATGCTGATATCATCATCGGCCACAAGTTGGGCATACCAGGTTAATGGGAATATCGGTACGACCGTAATGAACAACGGCCCCCATAGGTAGGGCTGATAATGTTGATAGGCCTCTATCGTAACATCCACATCGCGAACGGATGAGTTGAACTGATCGGGGAGTCCGCCGAAGTTATGCGAGCCGCAACCTGTGCGTCGTGGACCCGTTATATGGGCGGCATCGCCCAGGGGCGAATAATAGATCTGCTTCTCCACCGTGCTGCAACCGAGGACAGATAGCGCGCACAACATGGATATCACGCATCTTGTCATTCCACCCTCACCCCTTCCCTCTCCGCTCCAGACTCGCCCGCTCCAGAATGGCGCGCTCCTTCCGCGTGAGACTGCCCATCCCCTCGTTGGCAATCTTGTCGAGAATGCGATCGATTTCGGATGACGGCACCGACTGCACATCATCGCCGCGCAGGACCCGCCAACCGCGAGGGGCTCTGGCCCGCCGGGAAAAGAGCCGGATGCGAAACCCGCGAAAAACGGTCAGCGCATAGATGTACCCCGCAGCCACGCCGGCCACATGCGCCGTATGCGCTATGCCGTCCTCGAAATGGCTCACCACGTACAACAACTCAATCGCCACCAGAACCGCGACCAGCACCCATGCCCGGATCGTGATCGGCAATACGAAGAACAGCAGAACCGTGATCAACCGGTTGGGAAATAGCGCCGCAAACGCCGCCAGCACACCGAGCACGGCGCCGGACGCACCGATACAGATCCCGCCCTGCGCCAGCATCAACCAGCCCAACCCGCCGAGGATGCCCGACAGAAAATACAGCATCAGGAAATGGCGCGTGCCAATCGTGCGCTCGGTCTCCGGGCCCAGGAAGAACAACATCAGCATGTTCAACAGCAGATGCCAGATATGGCCGTGCAGGAACATGTAGGTGAAAATCTGCCAGACGTACCCATGCCGGTAGATCGCCGAGCTGAGACCAAACAACAGTGTGAACGTGTTGCCCGCGCGGTCGACGATGACCTGCACCACAAACAAGGCGATCGTCCAGATCAGGATCATGCGCACGGCGGGCGTAATCCGCCCCACATGAAATCCAAAATCAGAATATCCGCCTGATGTCCTGAATGCCACGTTTCCTCTTCCTCCTCGTCCTCGATTCCCGACGACGATTACGGCAATCCGTTACCGTGGGACTCTATCCTTTTCAGCGCGATCAAGACAAGCTCCGGCGGGCAATTGACCCGCAACTTGATCAGGCCCGAGCCCAGCCCACGCGACACATAGAGATGCCGTCCGGGAGAAACCTCGTACAAGCCGGCCTCGTATTGCTTGCCCAGTTTCGTGCGCGTCACCACGGCGCCGAAACCCGGCAGGCGAATCTGGCCCCCGTGAGTATGACCACACAGCAACAGGTCGAATCGCCCCGGATCCAGAGACAGGAGAATGTCCGGGCTGTGGCATACCACCACAGTGAATTCCTCCGGATCGATCGTCCGGAAAGCCCGCTCAACATCCGGCTTGCCCTCCTTCACGTCCTCAATCCCAATCACCTGCAATTCGCCCCCGCCATGACGTACCCGGTGCGCCGCATTGCACAGCGACAGGAACCCCGTGTCCCGCATGCGACGTTCGTAATCCGAGCACTCTCCGGTCGGCATGTAATCCCAGTTGCCCGGCACCGCGAGGCGCGTGGGCGGCCCCGCCAGATGCGCCAACCATTCCGCCGCTTTCGGCCACCAGCGCGTATGATCGATCACATCGCCGCCGAACACGAGCAGATCGCAGGCCGTATCGCCGATAAGCCCCGCCGCCTCGTCCCGAATCCGCCGTCCTCGGCACCCGTAATGCAGGTCGCTGAAGAACAGGATGCGAAACCCGTCCAAAGCCGGCGCCAGCCGGGCGCTCACCAGATCAATCTGTTCCAGGATCACATTCATCCGTACCACTCATCTGGAAGCCATAATCCCGCTCCCCGAGCTCGCCCCATCCCCTCTTCGGAGCGCGTCGGGAGTCGGACCAGTCGCAGTAAGACTTCCCATTCGGCCATCCATACGCTACCCTGCCCGAATCATGCACATGCGCGATTTTGCCGGGGTATCGATTGTCCGCCAGATCTTCCGGGGCGGCATGACCGACCTGTTTGTCGCCTCGCACCCCGAGCACGGACGGGTCATCCTGCGCATTCTCAAGGAGTCCTACGCGCGGGAACGGCGCCTGCGCAAAAATTTCCTGCACAGCGCAAAGATCCTCAGTCATCTCAACCACCCGAATATCATCCGCCTGTTCGACTACGGCGAGCACCAACGCCAACCGTACATGGTCATGGAATACG
>CAYRPR010000246.1:0-4558 GCA_964425945.1 uncultured Verrucomicrobiota bacterium
GTATCTCTTTTGCCGTTTTCATGTCTTTACACTTCGGGTCATTCTAGCTATCACATAACCACCGAACTGTCGAGCGGGAGGGCGGATAGCCGGATTTCCTTCCGGGACATGGGGTTATCGCGACATCATGGCCGTTTTGCCTTATATGGAAAGCCAATTGTATGAAGTCCAAGATTTCGAAGCAAGTCGCCCAGTCGCTCGTTGAAGGCAATTACTACGCGCCCTATGACATCCTGGGCATGCATCCCCTCGGGAGTTCCGGGGGCGTTGCGGTGCGCAGTTTCCAGCCCTACGCGGCCACGGTCGAGGTCATCCGTAAGTCAGACGGCACGGCGCTCCCGATGAATCGCCTTCACGATCACGGCCTCTACGAAGCGCCTCTGCCCGACGACCAGCCGTTTCCCTACCATCTGCGCATGACGGGGTACGACAACCATATGTGGGAATCGGAGGATCCCTACCGGTTCCCGTTGCAGATCACCGATTTCGACCAGTACCTGTTCGGCGAGGGGACGCACTACCGGACCTACACGAAGATGGGCGCGCGCTCGATGGTCATCGACGGTGTGGAAGGCGTACACTTCGCGGTGTGGGCGCCCAACGCGTCGCGCGTCAGCGTCATCGGCTGGTTCAACCGCTGGGATGGCCGGCATCACCCGATGCAGAACCGCGGGTCGTCCGGCCTGTGGGAGATCTTCATCCCCGCGCTGAAACCGGGCGACCTTTACAAGTTCGAGATCAAGAACCGGTCCGGCTACCTCGTGCAGAAAGCCGATCCCTACGCCTTTGCGTCCGAACTGCGCCCGCGTACGGCTTCCATGGTCTGGGACATCAACGCCTACCAGTGGAACGACGCCGAATGGATGAAACAACGGCGCGAAACCAACTGGCTGGACAAGCCGGTCAGCGTGTACGAGGTCCATCTCGGATCCTGGCAACGCGTGCCGGATGAGGGAAACCGCTGGCTGACCTACCGGGAAATGGCCGACCGGCTGATTCCTTATGTGAAGGAACTCGGTTTCACCCACATCGAGTTACTGCCGATATCCGAGCATCCTTTCGATGGCTCGTGGGGATATCAGACCATCGGTTATTACGCTCCGACGTCGCGGTTCGGCACGCCGGACGACCTCAAATTCTTCATCGATAAATGTCACGAAGCCGGCATCGGCGTCGTCGTGGACTGGGTCCCGGCCCACTTCCCGAAGGACGGGCACGGCCTTTCGTATTTTGACGGCTCGCATCTGTACGAACATTCCGATCCGCGCAAGGGCGAGCACATGGATTGGGGCACGCTGATCTTCAACTACGGCCGAAACGAAGTGCGAAGTTTCCTGCTCTCCAACGCGATGTTCTGGGCCGATATCTATCACATCGACGGATTCCGCGTGGACGCCGTGGCCAGTATGTTGTACCTCGATTACTCGCGGAAGGATGGCGAGTGGGTTCCCAACGAGTTCGGTGGCCGCGAAAACCTCGAGGCGGTAACGTTCCTGAAGAAGTTCAACGAGATCATGCACGGGGACTATCCCGGCGTCATCACGTTCGCCGAGGAGTCGACGGCCTGGCCGATGGTGTCGCGGCCCACGTATCTGGGCGGACTGGGCTTCACGCTGAAATGGAACATGGGGTGGATGCACGACACGCTCGAGTATTTCACCAAGGAGCCGGTGCACCGCAAGTATCACCATAATGATATTACGTTCTCGCTGATCTACGCCTTTACGGAGAACTTCATTCTGCCGTTTTCCCATGACGAGGTGGTGCACGGCAAAGGCAATATGCTTAACAAGATGCCGGGTGATCTGTGGCAGAAGATTGCCAACCTGCGCGCCTTGTATGCCTACATGTACGCACATCCGGGCAAGAAACTGCTGTTCATGGGCAGTGAATTCGGGCAATGGGATGAATGGAACTGCCACGGCAGCCTGGACTGGCACCTTTTGCAGTGGGATTCGCATCGCACGATGAAGGATTTCGTGAGTGAGTTGAATCGCGTCTATCGGAGCGAACCCGCCTTGCATCAGATCGATTTCTCGTGGGAAGGATTTCAATGGATCGATTTCCACGACAACGAGCAGAGCACCGTCAGTTTTGTCCGGCGGGGGTATCATCCCGACGATACGCTGATCTGCGTGTTCAACTTCACGCCCGTTCCGCGCGATGGATACCGGCTCGGCGTGCCGTTGCCGGGCGTGTATCAGGAAGTGCTCAATAGCGATTCCAGCCTGTTTGGCGGCAGCAACATGGGCAATGCAGGCTACATCCAGGCCGACAATACATCGTGGCAGGGACATTATCACTCGTTGCTGTTGACATTGCCGCCGCTCGGCGCGTTATACTTGAAGCTCGTGAAGCAAGGTTAACGCCCGCGATCCGCGGTCACAGCGAAAGGGTTACATCATGCGCCGATTGAGTCACCTGTGCGGCGTCCTCGCCATACTGCTGTTCATCTGCCTCACATCGGCCGCGCCGCAGGCGGACGCGAAATTCACCAAACGCCATGGTTACATCGTGACCGGCTTTGACGGCGATTGCGAGCAGTTGATCGCCAACCAGATCCAATCCGCCCGCCGGGAGCTCCTCGTGGCCATCTACATCATGACGAGGGACCGGATTGGCAATCTGATCCTCACAGCCCACCAACGTGGCGTAAAAGTACGGGTCAAATACGACATAGGCCAGGCCAAGAACAAAAGCATGCAGAAGATTATCAAATCGTTTGAAGATCGCGGGATCGAATGCGTGCCGATCACGCTGTCGCGGGCCGGCGCGTCCATGCACAACAAGTTCATCGTCATCGACGGCCTGCGCGTAATAACCGGATCCTACAACTACACCGCCATGGCCCACGGACACAACTACGAGAATTGTCTGTTGATCGAATCCCCGCAGGTCGCCCAGGACTTCGCGGATGTCTTCGAGACCATCGTGAGCCGGTAGCGTCTTGCTCCTTTCCTTCTCGTCCTCCTCCTAGTAATCAAGGACGAGAAGGAGGACGAGGACGAACAGGAATGGTGGCGGGAGAAGGATTCGAACCTTCGAAGGCATAAGCCAACAGATTTACAGTCTGCCCCGTTTGGCCACTTCGGTATCCCGCCAGGGAGGATCATTCGACGTATGGCAATGTAGTCCGGTTGGAATCGGACTTCAATGAGAACGGGCGGATAGTACTGGAAATTGGCGATTTGTCTACCATAACTCTTGTCGGCCGCCCTGCATATGCGTGACGGTGCGGACTACGCCCGGCGAGGGCGCCGGGCCTACAACGTCCGCCTCAAGCAGGTTTGGCCTGAAATGTAGGCGACTCTCTGCGGGCGGCGATAACGCATTCTTGACGCCCGCGCGGTTTCCTCCAATCCTCCTGTCATGCTGGAGGAGGGGCAAAACGCAATCACGCTGAAGGAAATCGGCCGCCAGGTCCGTCGATACTGGACCGGGCAGGACGGACCCATGACCTTCTTCATCGCCCGGCGCCTGTTCCTGGGATTTCTCGGATTCACCTACCTGATTGCGTTCGTGTCATTATGGTCGCAACTGGACGGTCTGATCGGAGAAGACGGCATTCTACCCGCGTCGCGGTTTCTGGAGGCCCTGCGCAACCATTACGGCGATGCGCGATGGTGGCAGGCGCCCACCTTGAGCTGGTTCAACGAGACCATGCATTTCCTGCACATCCTGTGCGCGGCCGGCGTGATCGCCTCCGTGGTGTTGATCGCCGGATACATTCCGCTCCCGGCCCTCATCGTCCTATGGGCCTGTTACCTGTCCCTCGCTACGGCCGGACAGGTGTTTCTGGGCTTCCAGTGGGACAATCTGCTTCTGGAGACCGGGTTCGTTGCTCTATTCCTCGGACCGGTCGTCCGGCCCTGCCGATTCCGTTCGGGCCCGCCCGTCCGCTTCTTCGCCGTCTTCCTGCTGTGGGTGCTGTTGTTCAAGCTCATGTTCTCGTCCGGCATCGTCAAGATCATGAGCAACGACGCGGTGTGGCGGGATCTGACGGCGCTGACCTATCACTACGAGACCCAGCCCATTCCGAACCGGCTCGCGTGGTATGCGCATCAGTTGGCGGCTCCGTTGCAGATGTTGTCGTGCGGGATCATGTTCGTAATCGAAATCGCGGTTCCATTTCTGATCTTCGGCCCGCGCCGCTGGCGTTACACGGCGGGCCTCTCCCTCGCGGGGTTGCAGATTCTGATCGCAGCGACCGGCAACTACACCTTCTTCAACCTGATCTCGTTCGCGCTGTGCATACCGCTGTTCGATGATTCATTCTGGCTCCGCATGCGCTCGAAACTGTATCGGCATGGTGACACCGGCATCCCTGCCGGTGATGCGCACAGGCTGGAAGCCTGTGCCACATCAAAAACCAGCACATCATCCTTCCGGATCCGGACGTGGAGCGGGCGTCTGCTGTATCCGCTTTTCGCACTGATTCTGTTTGTTCACACCATACAGGTATGCGGCGCTTTGCGCATTCGTATCCAGTGGCCGGATTGGGTGGGTACCGTCTACTCGGCGATCTATCCTTTCCGGACGATCAACTCGTACGGCCTCT
>CAYRPR010000247.1:0-4531 GCA_964425945.1 uncultured Verrucomicrobiota bacterium
GGGCCGATGGCGGAAAGCAACTATGTTTTCTATACGCGCCTGCACACCGCGATGTTTCCATACATCTATACGTATGCCCATGAATCCGCGGCAAATGGTCTGCCCATCATCCGCCCGCTCGTCCTGTTGAACCAGACCGATCCGAACACGTACAGCATCAAGCACACCTATTGCTTCGGCAACGAGTTCCTCGTGGCCCCTGTCATCACCAACATGGCCACGACGCGGAATGTCTATTTGCCGGCGGGCGGATGGTACGATTTCTGGAATCAGGACCATTATGAGGGCGGCCAGTTGATCGTCTGGACCAACGCCAACCAGTTCCAGTTCCCCGTATTCGTGAAAGAAAGCTCCATCATTCCCATGGTCTCGCCCGACATTGAGACGCTGGTCGACACGGATTACCTCGGGCATACCAACCTGGTCACCCGTTCTGACGCGATCGAGTTTCTGGTGTATCCGGGCAGTGCGGACGGTCAGTTCACGGTGTACGACGGCACGGTGGCGCAGGTGCAAAGCAACGACACGGTAATCACATTCACCGTCAACGCCGTGGATCGCCCCATGCTGGCCCGCATCCGGTCAAGCGTCCAGCCGGTCGGCGCGGAGCGCAACGGCATACGCCTGCCGCTGTTCACCAATGACGCGTCGTTCGCCGATGCCGATCTGGGATGGCGGTATGACGCCGGTTTCGTGCAAGCGAAATTCAATCATGCCGACGGCGTATCGGATATCCGTTTCGGTCCCGACACCGTCGGGGACGGCATCCCGGACTCCTGGCGTCAGTACCATTTCGGCAATGCCGTTACGACGAATGCCCTGTCCTGCGACTCCTGCGACGTCGACGGCGACGGATTGACCACGTGGGAGGAATATCGCGCGGGCACCGACCCCAACAATTCCAACAGCGTGATCCGCGTGACCAGCGTCGAACAACAGATCATCAGCGACACGAACAATATCGTCATTACGTGGATGGGCCAGCCGGGCATTTCCTACACGATCATGTGGAAGGATCAGGTGGACGACACCGTGCCGTGGGAACCCACAGGCCTGGAGTTTCTCGGGGCGGGACAGTTGATTCTCTGGTACGACGATGGCTCGGTAACCGGCTTACCCCCCGATCAATCCCCAACCGGCCGGCGCTTTTACCGTATCCGTATCCTGTGACGCCTATTGGGGCGGAATGGATTCACCGTGCGGATCGCGGGTGGGTGAACCGACCTTCTCGGCCAGTTCTTCCTGCAACGCCGCATCGGTGACGTGCTCAAGCCGCTCGGCGGTGCCATGCACGTGATCGGGTCGCAGTTTCAGATAGCGGTGGAGGAAGGATTCCCAGAGGCGGTGCGAACGAACCACCCGGCGCGCCGTGTTTCGCCCTTCCGGTGTCAACCGATAGGCCTTCGCGCGGGCTTCGACCAGCTTGGAGTGTTTAAGCCGGATGAGAATGAGCCGTCGCATGAAGGGGCCGTGCTGTAACAGGTGATGCGCCATGGATTCGGTGAGGGCGGCGTCGATGTGGCGCTCCTCGAGTCGATACATGAGCGCCAGTAGATCCTCGCGCGCGATCCGCATCTGCATGGCGGCGCGATGCGCGGCCCGGCTGATCAGCCCGTACCGCGGCGCGCCAACGAACGCCAGTCCGAACAGCACTCCGCTCACGACCGCCATCATGCCCGCGGTGCTCGTATCGGCGTAACCAAACCACATCGGCACGGCCACGGCCGCGACATGACCCAGAACGGCGGACAGGATTGCCACGACCAGGCTGACGCCGATCATGACGCCCAGCCGATCGCAGAATAGATACGCGGTTGCGCCGGGCACAATCAGCATGGCGATGACCAGGATACTGCCGACGCTTTCAAAGGCCGCCACCGCCGTGACGGCGACCAGGGTCATCAGCGCATAGTGCATGACCGAGGAGGATATCCCCATCGTGGTGGCCAGTTGCTCGTCGAACGAGGTCAACTTCAACTCCTTGTAGAAGAGCGTCACGAACAGGACGTTGATCACCGTGATCACACCCAACCCCAGCACGGCGCGGGGGATCCATAGAGGGCCGATCTCGACACGATCCAGGGGAATCAATTCAATCGCCCCGTACAGCACGCAACCGGGATCCAGGTCCACCTGATCCGCGCCGCGTACGATCATGATCAACCCGATAGCGAAAAGCATCGTGAACACCACCCCCATGGAAGCGCCCTCCTCCACCCGGCCGAATCGATGGATCGCCTGGGTCAGGATCGCCGTCAGGACGCCCACGGCCGCCGCGCCGATGAACATGGTCAGGCTCGCCCGGCTGCCGGAAAAGAGGAAGGCCGCCGCCAAGCCCGGCAGAACCGCATGACTGATGGCATCGCCCATCATACTCATCTTGCGCAGGACGAGGAAATTGCCCAACAGCGCGCAGGAGACCGCGCACAGGACTCCGGCGGCCACGATCCAGCCATCTATCCATGACCATTCCATGTGCGTTATCCGATTTCCAGTTTATGCGGGCTCGCCGGTTCCTCTTCGCGGGCGTACAACGTCTCCAGTTCCGCCACCAGATCCCGCCCCAACACGTGCTCGATCGAATCGGCATCCCGATCGACATGACTGGGCGCGATATCGGCGTAACGAATCAGGTACAGCTCCCATAGCCGATGATTCCGTACAAGGCGCCGCGCTTCTTCCCTTCCCCGGGAGGTCAACCGCCAGCCGCCGTCCGACGTTTCTTCCAGCCAGCCATTCCGAATCGCCTTGCGAATCCCGCGATTCAGTGATCGGGCGGACCAGGACCGCATCGACAACAGGGTGGAAACGGGAATGCCGGCCGTCGCCGATGCGTGGTGCCGCCCCTGCTCTTCCGTCCATTCATAGATCGCGCGCAACAGGTGCTGATGCGCCATCCGACGATGCAGACGCGTGGCGCGTATCATGCGCAGCACCCATCCCCGCGATGTGCCGAAACAGAAGCTCAGCAGAAAGAGCACGCCGGCCGTGACGACTATGATCGCCCCCGCGGGCATACGGGGCGCCAGGGCGCTGATCACCGAGCCCACCAAGCCGCTGACCCCGCCCAGGAACACGGCCAGGATCAGCATCGTACCGAGATGATCCGTCCAGAATCGAGCCGCCGCCGGCGGTATGATCAGCAGGGCGATGACGAGAATCAATCCCACCGCTTGCAGACCGACCACGACCGTGCCTACCACCAGAAACAGCAGGAGCGAGTCGAGGAGAATAATCGAGAGCCCCCGCGCCGCCGCATAATCCTGGTCAAAACAGAGCAGGGTGAATTCCTTGAAACAGGACACGCAAACGGCGAGCAGGATCGCGGACGCGGCGGCGATCAGCCAGGCATCGCGGGCCAGCATGGACGCGGTCTTGCCGTAGATGAACGTCTCCAATCCGGCCGCATGCCCATGACTCATATTCTGAATGACACCCATCAACGCAATGCCCAGGCCGAAGAAGACGCTCAGAACGACGCCCAGCGCGGCATCCTCCTTGATCCGGGTGTAATGGCGAATGGCCAGGATGGCGCCCATGCCCGCAACCCCGGATATGGTCGCGCCGAACAACAGGCCGCCCAAGGCCTTCCCCTCGCCGCCGGCCCCGCTCATCCAGATGAACGCGAGACAAATGCCCGGCAAGGTCGCGTGGCTGGCCGCATCGCCGATCAGCGCCCGTTTGCGAAGCAGCATGAACGTCCCGATCATGCCCGCGGCCATGCCGAGCAGGACCGCCCCCGTCACCACCACGCGCGTGTTGTAGTCCTGCATCAGTACGACGCGTGGCCACTGCGCCGCGTCAGACCAGGCCGCGCGACCGGGCAGTAACTCCGCCTGAAGGGTGACGGGGATCAGGAGAACGAGCAGAAACAGCCAACGCGGAATGAACCGCGCGTTGTGATACGCCGCCGGCACATCAACTCCCGCCGTTTCGAGCCATCGCTTGGGCGGCCTCGTCCAACAACGTCAGCCGCCCGCCATAGGTCATCTCGAGATTCTTGTGCGTGAACACATCGCGCGTCGGACCCGCCGCCACAATGCGCATGTTCAACATGATGAGGAAGTCAAAGTAATCCGTGACGGTCTGCAGATCGTGATGCACCACGACGACCGTTTTCCCCCGGGCGCGCAGTTCGCGCAACGTGTCGATCACCGCCCTTTCCGTAGCCGCATCGACCCCGGCCAGCGGCTCGTCCATGAAATAGAGGTCCGCTTGTTGCACGAGCGCGCGCGCCAGAAATATCCGCTGCTGCTGGCCGCCGGACAACTGGCTGATCTGGCGGCCGGCATAATCGGCCATACCCACTTTCGCCAGCGCGTCCCGTGCCGCGTCCCGCTGCTTCCGACGCACCGGCCTCAACCTGCCCAGCGAGCCATACGTGCCCATCGTCACGACATCCAGCGCACTGACCGGGAAATCCCAGTCGATGGATTCGCGTTGCGGCACATAGCCGACCCGGTGACGCTGCTCGGTGTAGGGCCGCCCGAAAACAAGCACGCGGCCGGACACGGTCGGCATCAGATTCAGC
>CAYRPR010000248.1:0-4530 GCA_964425945.1 uncultured Verrucomicrobiota bacterium
TTGAGCACGATGTTCAGTTCCTTGACCGTGGTCGTATCGGTCTGGCGCAGGAGGTCGTCGAGCGTGGTTTTGCGGCGGGTCGTGCCCAGTTTCTGGGTGCGCAGTTCGGCGACGCGTTCTTCCGCAATGGTGCGCGCGACCCGGTCATTCTCGCAGACGACGAATTCCGCGCCGGCTTCGGGCGTACTGTTGAGGCCGAGGCATTTGACGGCGGTGGACGGGCCGGCCGTCCGAAGTTTCCGTCCGTTGTCGCCGATCAGCGCTTTGATGCGTCCCCAGTAGGGACCGCAGACCACGGCGTCGCTGAGTTTGAGTGTGCCGCGCTTGACCAGTACGGTGGCCGTCGGTCCCATGCCCGCCTCGAGATGCGCCTCGATGACAAATCCTTCCGCGGGCCGGTTCGCGTTGGCCTTCAATTCCAGCACTTCGGCCTGGAGCAGGATCATTTCAAGGAGTTGATCGATGCCGTCGCCGGTCTGGGCGCTGACCGGACAGCAGATGATCGAGCCGCCCCAATCCTCCGGCGCGAGTCCCTCCGCCTGCAGTTGCTGTTTGACGCGGTCGACCTGGGCATTGCGCAGATCGGTTTTGTTGATGGCCACCATGATGGTCACGCCCGCGGCGCGCGCGTGTTGAATGGCTTCCCTGGTCTGCGGCATGATGCCTTCATCGGCCGCGATGATGATGACGGCGATATCCGTCAGGTTCGCCCCGCGCGCGCGCATTTTCGTGAACGCCGCGTGGCCGGGGGTATCGATGAAGGTGATCTTCTGGTCGTTCAATTCGACGGTGTAAGCGCCGATATGCTGGGTGATGCCGCCGTGTTCGCCCTGGGCGACGTGCGTGTGGCGAATGCGGTCCAACAGCGAGGTCTTGCCGTGGTCCACGTGACCCAGGAAAGTGACCACGGGGGGGCGGGGGAGCATATCTTCCGGACTATCCGTCTTCGGCTTCTCCTTCGGTTCCTCGACCACCACGGGTTTGCGTTCCGGCGCCTTCTTCTCCTGTTCCACAGTGACGCCGTGTTTCTCCGCCACCATGCGCGCGACCTTGATTTCCAGCTTCATGTTGATCGACGCGAAGATGTTCATCGACATCAGTTCGGCGATGAGCTGGTTGGGTTTCAGATTGAGGTGTTCGGCCAGTTCCTTGACGACGATCGGACCGCGGAGGATCAGGACGGGCGGTTCCTCGGGTTCGACCGGTTCGGGTTCCGGAGCCGGTTCGGGCGCGGGCGGCTCTTCCGCCACGGCCACGGGGGCCGCGGCCGCAGGGGGTTCCGGTTTCGCGGCGGGAACCGGTTTGGGAGCGGGAATCGGTTTGGGTGCGGCGGGCCTGGGCGCGGTTGCGGTTTGGGTCGCGGCATAGACGGAGCGCATCCGCGCGATCTGTTCCTCGGTCAGACCGGACGAATGACTTTTGATGTCGTATGACATCTCGCGCAATTTACCGAGCAGTTCCTTGCTCGTGACATCAAGTTCTTTTGCCAGTTCGTTTACCCGCATGAGACTCCATACTACTCAAGTTGGCCATGTTGTTTCTCAAAATGCGCTTCGGCGGCCGACCGCACGCTTTGCGCGGTTTCATCCGTGAACCCGTCCAGCGCGGCCAGGTCGCCGACCTCCGCGGCCAGGATGCCTTCCAGGGTGAGGAAGCCGGACTGCACCAGTTTCTCGGCCTGTTCGCGTCCGATCCCGTCGATCGCGGCGAGATTGTCGATCGCCATGGCGACCTTCTCCTCGAAGCCGATCTGCTCTTCGTCCTTCTGGATATCGATTTTCCAGCCCGTCAGCTTGGCGGTCAGGCGCGCATTCTGGCCCTTCTTGCCGATGGCCAGCGAGAGCTGGTCGGGGTCGACGACCACGCGCACGGTATGCGCGTCCTCGTCGATTTCGACGCGAAGCAGTTTGGCGGGCGCCAGCGAATTGGTCGCGTAGGTCTTGATGTCGTCGTGCCAGCGGACAATGTCGATCTTTTCGCCGGACAACTCGCGTACGATATTCTTCACACGAATGCCGCGCATGCCGACGCACGCGCCGACCGGGTCGACTTTCTCGTCGTGCGATACGACGGCGATCTTGCTCCGGTAACCGGCCTCGCGGGCGATACCCTTGATTTCGACCGTGCCGTCCGCGATTTCCGACACTTCGAGTTCAAAGAGACGCTTCACAAAATCGGGATGTGTACGGGACAGGATGATTTCCGGACCGGACGCTTCGTTATCGACCTTGACCACGAAAGCCCGCACGCGGTCGCCGACCTGGTATTCCTCCGTCGAAGGGCGTTCGCGCGCCGGCATGACGGCTTCCGCCCGTCCGAGGTCCACGATGACGTCGCTACGGTCGAAACGCCGCACGGTGCCGCTGACGATATCGCCGGCCCGATCCTTGTATTCTTCAAAAACCCGTTCCTTCTCCGCCTGGCGGATGCGATGCATGATGGCCTGCTTGGCCGTCTGGGCGGCGATCCGGCCGAAATTCTTCGGGGTGACTTCGATTTCAACGATCTCGCCAATCTGTGCATCCGGCTTGGCGCGGCGGGCGTCCTTCAGGGAGACCTGATCGTTCGGTTTTATAACCTTTTCGGCTACAGCAACTTTGGCATAGGTCCGTATGGCATAGGTTTTGCGATCGATTTCAACGCGCATTTCCCGCGTGGGGCCGCTGCTCTTGCGTGCGGCGCTCAGCAATGCGGATTCGACGGCCGAAAGCAGCGTTTCCCGCTCAATACCGCGCTCCTTCTCCATGTACTCGACAACAGCCTGCAATTCGTTATTCATTGTTCATGCTCCCGATCGGGGGACACAGCATCCAATACCCCTCATTACGACAAAGAGTGGGATAAACCCACTCTTTGCCAGCGGACCCAATAGAAATACTAACGCAGTTACAATAAGGGACGCCCATACGAGCCGTCAAGAGGGTATTTCTCGGGATTTTATGCGACGTTGATGGTGTAATTCCTTCAACACAAGAATAATATGAACGGAGCGGCCTGCGGACTCGTTGGGTGGCCAGAAGATTTTCAAGGTCGGTTTGCGGCCGCTTGGCCGTTTTCCGCGAGATTGACACATGATGCGCCCAAGGGTAGTGTCGTAAACAGGAGAAGGTGTGTACTGAGGTCGTTTGACGGTCACGCCGGGGGCGGAATCCGCCCGCCGGCCGAAAGGCGTGTTGTAGAGAAGATGGGGTTGATGACAAGCATCGTGAAGAGATTCCTCCTGGGAGGAGCGCTGTTCGTTGTGCCATTCATGGGCACGGCGCAGGCGCAGACCTATACGCTGGACCTGTGGGTGTCGGCCACGTTCTACGAGTCGGATGGCGTCACGCCCTTGGCTGACGGCTCGATCGTCGTGATCATGGCGAGTATCGATACGGTCGATGACGGGATGGTTGAAACGTCTCCCGGATCGGGCACGTATATCGCGACGTCGACGCAGGGCGATGACATCTTTCTCGGGTACGCGTACATCGGACAACCGACAGGCGTTGGTCCTGGGCAGTTTGAAATTCTGATTGCCGGTGTGCCGGTTGCCTACACGAACATTTATATCCGCTTCTTCGATTATACGAACGGCCCCCCGATTGCCGGAACGAATATTGAATGGGGTGTGACGGAGGTCTTCCCGGCGGGCCCGCTGAACTTTGGCTTGCGCGAGGTGGAGGTGGACACGGACCAGACGATCAATCAAACCAACAATTTCACAGTCATCCCCGAGCCGTCCACCGCGCCGCTGTTCCTGTTGTTCATCGGACTGATGTTCGGATTGCGCGCCAGCATGACCAAGAGCGCGCGCAAGCCGCCCACGGGATAGTGTAACAGGATTGTGATCGTCATGCGCACGCCGTTCCGGATTTCCATCTGCCTGCTTCTGCTTGGTTGCGGCCGAGTGGGGTCGGCTGTATCGGAAGCGCCCCTCGTCCATCGGGAGGCGATGATCTCCGGGGGACAGAGTTACACGGTCGTTCAACTGCAGATCCCGCGCGCCATGCATCCCCGCGAGATGAATCTGGTGGAGTCGGGATTTGCCGGCGCGGAAACCTATCGCGAATCGGACAAGCTGTGGAAATACGATCCCGATGATCCGGCCGTCGTCGAAATCCTGTGGTACGACACGAACCGTTCCGAATGGCGCATGCGAGTCGGGCAGGAGGACGTGCCGGTGCCCGACACCTATTTCAGTCCGCATGACCATGTCGTAATTTTCACGCGCCGCTCCACCGGCGTCTGGACCTGGATGGTACCCTCGCGCACAGACGCCGACTGACCCGTGCGTTCGTCAGTCCGTGTTCGCACGCCAGCCTCAGCATTCAGCCTCGATGATTCGGGCATCCCTCATGTCCCGCACGCACGATGGGTCCGGAATGTAACGATCCGATTCTCATTTTCGTTTCTCAGTTTCGATAACCTCTGTCATTTCTGAAGCGTGTGATTTAGCGCGTGAATAAATATCAGCCGGAAACCTGCGTATAGGTGACATGCGTATAGGTGACAGGAGTTAATTTCCCCCCGGGTAAAGCGCTGAATCGG